>NZ_JBSFNC010000139.1:0-24247 GCF_053586895.1 Amycolatopsis sp. NPDC003731
TGTCACTACGGCCGGTGGTACCGCGTCAAGGCGGGAAAGCGTGCCTTGACCCGGCACCACCGTCCGCGTGCTGGCTTCGGATCGGGGTGGTGGGGAGGTCTGGGTGGGGGTGCCGGTTGGGTTGTCAGCCTGCCGTTTCGGTTGGCGAGTTCGGATTTATCGGTCAAACCAGACAAAACCAATCAGGCACCCTCAGCCCGGTGGCTCCGCCACCTTCGCCGCGCCCGGCTCCCGGCTTCGCAACGCCACCCCCGCCACGACCGCCACCGTCCCCAGCGCCTCGGGCAGCGATGGCACCTGCCCCAGCAACACGAACCCCATCACCCCTGCCGTCACCGGCAGCAAGGCCAGCAGCGTCGCGAACCGTGCCTGTCCTACCCTCCGCAGCACCACCTGGTCCAGTGCGTACGGCACCACCGTCGACAGCACCCCTACCCCGACTCCCAGCAGCACCAGGCGCGGCGAAGACCACACCGGGCCCGTGCCCAGCGCCAGCGGGGACAGGACCACCGTTCCGGCGAAGAACCCGATCGCCAGGCTGTCGATGCCGTCGCCGCCCACCGCCACCCTCTTGCCCAGCAGGATGTAGCCCGCCCAGGCCAGCGCTGCCCCCAACGCGAACGCCACTCCCCAGAAGCTGCCGGCGATGCGGACGTCCGCGATCGCCACCACCCCCGCCGCCACCAGGAGCAGCGCCAGCACGTCGCGGACGGTTCGGGAGCCCAGCGCCGCCACCACCACCGGGCCCGCGAACTCCATCGCCACCGCCGTGCCCAGGGGCAGGCGGGCGATCGCCTCGTAGAACAGGACGTTCATGCCCGCCGTCACCACGCCGAACACGATCGCCAGCAGGAGACGGCGGCCTCGCCAGGCCGCTCGCCCCGGGCGGCGCCAGGCCAGCAGGACCACCGCCGCCCCCAGGCAGCGGAGCCAAGCCACCCCTGCGGGGGATGCGTGGCCGAAAAGGTCGACCGCCACCGCCGCTCCGGCGTACATCGAAATTCCGCTGAGAACGAACAAGAGCGGAGCGGGGACCGCGGAAAGCCGTCGCGGGGAAGTCACGGTACTCACCACCCCATGCTGCCTGACCACGGAAAACGTAACTCTCCGAGGTAATCGTCTCCTGGAATGCGGGACGGCGTTACGGCATCCGGGGTAAATCGACGTGACTCAGGTCCCACCGGCGCGGGAACACTTGCGAGCCGCGAAACGTCTGGAACAGTGGAAGCACGAACACGCGGAGCCGGAGGCGATCGCCGCCACCGGCAGCAGTCCCGAAGTGGGCGTAGCTGGATCGATGGCACCGGGCGACCGGTGCCGGGACGGAGGGAGACCCCCATGACATCGCCGACGCTCACCCGCCCCGAACTGACCGCCGCCGACCGCTGTGACCGGTGCGGAGCAGCAGCTCAGGTACGAGCCATCCTCAGCACGGGTGGCGAACTGCTCTTCTGCGGGCACCACGCCCGCGAGCACGAGGCCAAGCTCAAGGAACTGTCCGCCGACATCCAGCGGTAACAACCCAGACGCGAAAGGCGGCCGGTGCGCACAGGCACCGGCCGCCTTTCTGCATCTCCGGCGACTTTCTGCATCTTGCAGATTGCGTGGCGGAAATCACGGTTCGACTACCGGCAGCAGTGATTTCGGACACGAAACCGGACAGAAAATCAGACAGAATCCAGGACGACTTCGAACGCCACTTCCGCGGCCCCGAGCAGCTTCCCGTCGCCCCCGAGCGCCGAGCTGACGATCCGCGTGCCGCCCACCGCCCGGCTCACCAGGCTGCGGCGGCGCACCTCGGCGCCGACGTGCCGCAGCACCGCCTCGGGCAGCACCGTCAGCAGGTCACCCAGGATCACCAGCTGCGGCCCCAGCAGGTTGACGACGTTGATCAGCCCCAGCGTCAGCCACTCGGCGAACTCCGCAAGCCGCGACATCGCCGTCTCCGGGGCGCGGCCCAGCTCCCGGAGCTCGAACAGGATCGCCCCGCGCGGGGTGTCCTCGGGCAGCCCGAGAGCCCGGCACAGTGCCGCCTCGCCGACCTCGGTCTCCCAGCAGCCGCTGCTGCCGCAGTAGCAGGGGCGCCCGTCCGGCCGGATGACCATGTGCCCGATCTCGCCGACGTACCCCGAGCCGCCGCGCAGGGCCGAGCCCTCCGCGATCACACCGCCGCCGACGCCGACGTCCGCCGAGATGTACACCACGTCGGACGCGCCGCGGGCCGCCCCGCGCAGGTGCTCGGCGACCGCGCCGAACTCGGCGTCGTTGCCGACCAGGATCGGGATCTGCAGCACGCCGCCGAGCCGGTCGCCGAGCGCGACGTCGGTCCAGCGCAGGTTCGGGGCCTCGTGCACGTGCCCGTCCGCCCGCCGGACCACGCCGGGCACCGACACCCCGGCCGCCACCGGGGTCACGTCGAGGTCGCCGGCCAGGATGGCCGTCGACTCGATGACGTGGGTGATGACCTCTTCGGGCTGCCCCATCCGGCCGCGCAGGTTCCAGCTGTTGCGGCCCAGGATCTGCCCGCCCAGCCCGACCAGGGCGATCGCGACGTGCTCGACCTGCAGGTCGACCGCGAGCACGACCGCCGCGTGCGGCTGGGGCAGGACCAGGAGCGAGGGGCGGCCCGCCCCTCGTCCCGGCCTCGGCACCTTCTCCTCGACGACACCGGCTTCGGCGAGCCCGTCGACGAGGGTCTTGATCGTGCTCCGGTTGAGCCCCAGCTCGGCGGCCAGGGTCGCCCGGGTGCTCGGCCCGCCGACGTGCAGCAGGCGGAGCAGTGTCGTGCGGTTGTGCCGGCGCACCTCGTCCGGTCGAGCAACGGGTGTGCTGGTCACGGGCTTTATCATCCCATGCTGGTTCAGCGCGCCGACGCAGCCGCGCGGCGCCGGGACAGCGCGTCGACCGTGGCGGCGAGGAGCAGGACCAGACCGGTGATGATGTTGACCACCGCGGCCGGCTGCTTGAGCAGGCCCAGGCCGTTGATGACCACGGCGATCACGAGCCCGCCGACCACGGCGTCGGACACGCGGCCCTTGCCGCCGAACAGCGACGTACCGCCGATGACGGCCGAACCGACCGCGAACAGCAGCGTGTTGAGGCCACCGGACTGCGGGCTGACCGAGCCGACCTTCGACGCGGCGACGATGCCGCCGATCGCCGCGATCGCCGAGCCGATGACGAACACGCTCGCCCGGATCTTCGGCACGTCGATACCGGCGCGGCGGGCGGCTTCCTTGTTGCCGCCGACCGCGTAGACGTACCGGCCGTACTTGGTCCGGTTGAGCACGTAGGTCCCGGCCACCAGCAGCACCAGCATGATCGGGATGACGTACGGGACGCCCTCGATCGTGACGACCGCCTTGTTCGGCGAGCGGTTGATCGTCAGCAGCCAGGTGCCGAGCGCCGACAGCACGACGAGCGCGCCGACCTTGACCATCACCAGCGCCGTCGGCTGGACGACCAGGCCGCGCTGGAGCCGCTTGAAGTGGCTGGTCAGCGTGATCACCGCGAACCCGCCGGCCGCGACGAGGAAGAAGATCCAGCTGCCCAGGATGTTCAGGTTGCCGTTGGCGATCTTGTACAGCACGTCCGAGTTGCTGATGCCGATCGTGCCGCCCTCACCGATGAACTGCAGCAGGACGCCCTGCCACACGATGAACAGCGCCAGCGTCACGACGAAGGACGGCATGCCGATCTTCGACACGAGGAAACCGGTGATGCAGCCGATCGCAGTACCGACGCAGATGGCCAGCAGGATCTCGAGCCAGGCGTTGGCCGGGACGCCGATCGCGACGAGCAGCAGGCCGATCAGCGACAGGGCGGCACCCGCCCAGATCCGCTGGTAGGCCGACAGGAGCATGGCCAGGGCAAGCACCCCGATGAACGTGATGAACACGCCGGTGCCCATGTTGCCCAGCAGGTTCCCGTTCTGGACGTAGTGCAGGGCCATCACGGACGCGGCGACACCGGAGGCCACACCGGCGGCGAGGTCGATCTCGCCGAGCAGCAGCACGAACACGATGCCCATCGCGATGATGATGACGCCCGCGCCCTGCGGGAACACGTTGGCGATGTTGGCCAGCGTGAAGAAGTTGTCCGACAGCGCGCTGAACAGGATCACCAGCACGAGCAGGCCGAACAGCGACGGCAGCGCGCCGAGCTCACCGGCCCGCAGGCGGGCGAAGTAGTCGCGGACGGCTTCGCCGGTTGACATCGATGTCGTGTCGATGCCGAAGTCGGAGATCGCCCCGGTGGGGGCCTGGGTCTGCGCGAGCGCTTCGGCGGGGGTGCCGACCTCGTGCTTGGCAGGGGTTTCAGTCATTTCCGGTTCTTTCTTCCCGCTCACAGGACCACGGCTTCGGGCCGGGCCAGGCCGAGGTCACCGGAGCGACCGGCGGTGATCAGTTCCACGACCTGGCCGTGGGTGACGTCCTTCGTGTGCACCTCGGCGACGAGCCGGCCGAGGTAGAGCACGGCGATGCGGTCGGCGACCTCGAACACGTCGGCCATGTTGTGGCTGATCAGCACGACCCCCAGGCCCTGCTCGGCCAGCCGGCGGACCAGGTCGAGCACCTGCCGGGTCTGCGCGACACCGAGGGCGGCGGTCGGCTCGTCGAGCACGACGACCTTGCTGTTCCACAGCACCGACTTCGCGATGGCGACGGTCTGCCGCTGGCCACCGGACAGCGAGGAGACCGGCGTGCGGACCGACTTCACGGTCCGGACCGACAGGGAGGCCAGCGTCTCGCGGGCGGCCTTCTCCATGCTGGCTTCGTCGAGCTTCCAGGAACTGCCGCGCTCGCGGCCGAGGAACATGTTCTGGACGATGTCGAGGTTGTCGGCGAGCGCGAGGTCCTGGTAGACGACCTCGATGCCGAGCTCGGCCGCGTCCTTCGGGCCGCGGATGTGGGCGTCCTGCCCGTTGAACCGCACGGCCCCCGAGTCGTACGGGTGGATGCCGGCGATGCACTTGACGAGGGTCGACTTGCCGGCACCGTTGTCGCCGACCAGTGCGGTCACTTCGCCTGCACGCACGTCGAAGTCCACGTCGTGGAGGACGTGGACCGGGCCGAAGCTCTTGTTCAGGCCCTTGATCTCGAGAATGGGCTCACTCATGGATGGGCTTTCTCCTGGGTGGGGACCGGGCCGGGACGCGCCGTCGGGGTGCGCGTCCCGGCCCGGCTGTTCATGGGGTACTACCGGGGCTCAGGAGATGCCGAGCGAGGTGCACTTGGCAGCGAGGTCGCCACCGCAGATCTCGCTCGCCTTCACGTAGCCCTGCGTCACGACCGTCTTGATGTCCTTCGCGAGGATCGTCGTCGGCGTCAGCAGCACGGACTTGATGTCCCGGTTGTTCTTCGGGTCGTGCAGCTTGCCGGTCGCGATGGCGTCGGCCGCGGCCTTGTCGCCCTTGGCCAGCGCGGCGGCCAGCTTGGCGCTCGCCTCCGCCTCTTCCTTGATCGGCTTGAAGACGGTCATGTACTGCTCACCGCGCATGACCGCCATGAGGCCGTCCGCGGTGGCGTCCTGGCCGGTGACCGGGATCTTGCCGTTGAGGCCGTTCTTCTTGAGGATGGTGATGACCGCGCCCGCCAGGCCGTCGTTCGCCGCGACGACGCCGTCGACCTTCCCGGCGTTGGCCTGGAAGATCTGCTCGAACGTCGTGCCGCCGAGCTGGTTGTCCCAGTCGTTGATCGGCTGCTTCTGGATCCGCTTCAGCTTGCCGGCAGCGACCAGCGGTTCGAGGACGGAGTCCTGGCCGTTGGTGAACAGGGTCGCGTTGTTGTCGGTCGGGGCGCCCTCGATCTGGACGAAGCCCGCGCCCGCCTTGTCCTTCAGCGCGTCCGCCATGGCCTGGCCCTGGAGCTGGCCGACCTTCTCGTTGTCGAACGAGACGTAGTACTCGGCGCTGCCGCCGAGGCTCGGGCGGTCGTAGTTGATGACCGGGATGCCCGCGGTCTTCGCCTTGGCCTCGACCGCGGCACCGACGGCCGGGTCGGACGGAGCGATGATCAGGACCTTGACGCCGGAGCTGATGAAGCCGTCGGCCAGGGTGGAGAACTTCTGGGCGTCGCCCTGGGCGTTCTGGACGTCGGCCTCGAAGCCCTGCGCCGAGAGAGCGGCCTGCAGCATCGGCTTGTCGAAGGCTTCCCAGCGGGCCGAGCTGGCGGTCTCCGGCAGGATGACGCCGACCTTGCCGCTGGCACCGCCACCGGCGGCCGGGGCGGACGAGGAAGCGGAGTTGCTCCCCGTGCCCCCGCTGTTCGAACTGTTGGTACCGCAGGCGGTCAGCACCAGGCCGGCGCTCACCGTCGCGGCGAGGAGGGTAAGGGTTCTGCTGCGCATCCTCGTTCCTTCCGGATCCAAGCATTGGTGACGAGTGGCCGTCGGCGTGTGCTTCGGGCCAGCGAGGCGGCGATCCGGGGAGGCCCGGCGCACCGTCGCGCATATGTTGTGGGCGACAACATATGCCGCTGAGCGGCTGCGGGGAAGATAGCTGGATCGATTAAATGACACCAATTGGACACGGTTCGGCAACACGGGCTGAACCTCGCCCGGAAAGAGTAGATCCGCTGACGATGTAATCGCCAGCACTCACGGTTAGTTACATCGAGGTTTCATCGACCCGTGACGTTGGGCCGGTCGTGTGCACCGAGCGCAACCCGTGGCGAATCCACGGGGTGGCGGCGGGATCGGTCGCCGACTTGCGAACTTCGGGCGAAGAGGTGCCCGAACGGCCATTCCGCGGGGAACGGACGGGCGGCCCCCTGGTGACAGCGTGATACGCAGCGTCACAAGCCCGGCGGTGCGGTGATTCCGCCGTCCCGGGGACGGACGGTGATCGCCGGAACTTCAGCCTCCCGGGCGACAGCGCGCCGCCTGAGGCCTCACCAGGACCGCAGCGTCACGATCCGTTCTTCGAGCTGCTCGACGGTCGCCATCGCGGTCACCGGGCCGCCGCACACGCGCCGCAGCTCGTTGTGGATCGCGCCGTGCGGCTTCTTCGTGCGGTGGTGGTACATGCCCACCAGCGCGTTCAGCTCCTTGCGCAACGCGCCGAGCCGCTCGCTGACCGACTGGGGCCGGGCCGCCGGCGGCGGGGCCTCCTCCTTGGCCGGCTTGCGGCGCTTCTCGTCCGCGATCTGCTCTTCCTGCCGCTTTCGCAGCAGCGCGCGGACCTGGTCCGGCTCCAGCAGGCCCGGCAGGCCCAGGTACTCCTGCTCCTCGTCCGAGCCCGAGAACACCGCCGTGCCGAACGAGTTGCCGTCGTAGATGACCTGGTCGAGCTCGGCCGAGGCGCCCAGCGACGTGAACGCCTTCTCCTCCTCGCCCGGCTCGTCCTCGGTGCGGTTGGCCTGGGCCAGGAGCTCGTCCTCCCAGCCCTCCTTCTCGCGGTGCGGCTTGCCGAGGACGTGGTCGCGCTGGGCCTCCAGCTCGCTGGCCAGCTCCAGCAGCACCGGCACCGACGGCAGGAACACGCTCGCCGTCTCGCCCTTCTTCCGCACTCGCACGTACCGGCCGATCGCCTGGGCGAAGAACAGCGGTGTCGACGCGCTCGTCGCGTACACGCCCACCGCCAGCCGCGGGACGTCGACGCCTTCCGAGACCATCCGGACCGCCACGATCCAGCGCTCGTTCGTCTCGGAGAACTCCTTGATCCGGCCCGAGGCCTTCGGGTCGTCCGAGAGCACCAGCGTCGGCATCTCCCCCGAGATGCGCTCCAGGATCTTCGCGTACGCCCGCGCCGACTCCTGGTCCGTCGCGATGACCAGGCCGCCCGCGTCCGGCACGCTCTGGCGGACCTGCGACAGCCGCGTGTCGGCCGCCTGCAGCACCGCCGGGATCCACTCGCCCGCCGGGTCGAGCGCCGTGCGCCACGCCCGGGCGTTCTGCTCCGCCGTCAGCGGCTCGCCGAGCCGCGCGGTGAACTCCTCCCCCGCGCTGGTGCGCCAGGAGGCCTCGCCCGAGTACGCCAGGAAGACGACCGGCCGGACGACGCCGTCGGCCAGCGCGTCCGCGTAGCCGTACGCGTGGTCGGCCTTGCTGCGCTGGAAGCCGCCGGCGTCCGGCTCGTAGGTGACGAACGGGATGGCCGAGTCGTCGGACCGGAAGGGCGTCCCGGTCAGCGACAGGCGCCGCACCGCCGGGGTGAAGGCCTCACGGATCGCGTCACCCCAGCTTTTCGCGTCGCCGCCGTGGTGGATCTCGTCGAGGATGACCAGCGTCTTGCGGTTCTCCGTGCGCACCCGGTGCAGCGTCGGGTGTGCCGCGACCTGCGCGTACGTCAGCGCGACCCCGTTGTAGTCCGACGACGTGACGCCGGTGCCGTTGCGGAAGTTCGAGTCGATGGCGATGCCGGCGGCCGCGGCCGAAGCCGCCCACTGGTGCTTGAGGTGCTCGGTCGGCGTGACGATGGTGATCGCCTCGACCGTGCGGTCGCTCAGCAGTTCCGCGGCGATCCGCAGGCCGAACACCGTCTTGCCGGCGCCGGGCGTCGCCACCGCGAGGAAGTCCTTCGGCTTCCGCGTCAGGTACTTGGTGAGCGCCCGCCGCTGCCACGCCCGCAGCGGGCGCGCGGTCGAGTCCTTCTCCGCGGGAGGCGCCCCGAGCTGCGTCTCCGTCATGCCGGTCCTCCCCCTCGCTCATGCCGTTGACGTGCGAAAACCCTCACTGTGGTACCGACTGCTGTGTCGGAGACTTCGGTGAGGGCACTGGAGCGAGTCTACCGGCCGGGTCCGACAGTTCCGGGCACCGGCACGGGTGATGTCCCCCGACACGCCCGGCCGCAGGGGGTGTGACGAGCCAAATCAGCACGGATGGACCATGCTGGACACGTCATGGGTGAGGTGCAGCCGTCCGGAGCGACGAAGGTGGCCCGCAAGGGGCCGTGGCGCCTGCTCACGCGCACGTTCGCCAAGGCGTGGGAGGGCAACATCTTCTCCGAGGCCGCCGAGGCGGCCTTCTGGCAGACGCTGTCGCTGCCCCCGCTCCTGCTCGGCCTGCTGGGTTCGCTCGGGTTCGTCGGAGAGTGGTTCGGCGCCGGCGTCGTCACCGCCGTGCACGACCGCATCATCGGCTTCTGCCGGACGGTCTTCAGCACGAACGCCGTCCAGGACATCATCGAACCGACCGTGAACAGCATCCTCACCGTCGGCAAGGGCGAGATCGTCTCGGTCGGCTTCCTGATCTCGCTGTGGGCCGGTTCGTCGGCGATGTCGTCGTTCGTCGACGCGATCACCGTCGCGCACGACCAATACGGCGTCCGCAACGACGTCTGGCAGCGGATCTTCGCGCTCCTGCTGTACCTGTGCGGCCTGGTGATCCTGGTCGTCGGGCTGCCGCTGCTGGCGATCGGCCCCGACCTGCTGCCGGAGTTCTTCCCGCTGGCCTGGCGCCCGACCGTGACGTCGTGGGTGAGCGCGCTGTACTTCCCGACCCTCGGCGTGATGATCACCCTCGCGCTGACCACGCTGTACAAGCTCGCGCTGCCTCGGAAACTGCCGTGGCACCGCGGGCTGCCCGGCGCCGTGCTCGCCATGGTCGTGTTCCTGCTGTCCTCGGTCGGCCTGCGCGTCTACCTGAACTGGATCACCAAGACCGGCTACACCTACGGCGCGCTGGCCGCGCCGATCGCCTTCCTGCTGCTGATGTTCTTCATCGGGCTGGCCGTGGTCGGCGGCGCGTACTTCAACAGCGCGATCCAGGAGCTGTGGCCGGCGAAGGCGACCCGGCGGCAGCGGCGGAAGTGGCGGCGGCTGGAGATGGAACGCGCCTCCGAGCGGCTGCGCTCGGAGGACGGCCGCAAGCTGTGGGACCGCACGACCACGCCGCTGAAGCGCCCGCGCGCCGAAGACGTCACCGCCAACGGCAGCGAGCCGGAGCCGTCCGAAGAGGACACCCCCTCACCCAGCGCACCCGAACCGGCACCCAGCGCTGCTCAGGGTCGCGGGTCCACCGAAGGGACGACCCGGAATCCACCCCCAGGCTGAGTCGTTCCTCAGGTCGGACGTGGGACGCTGCCCCCGTCACTGACGCAGGCGTCGGTCGCCGCGTCATTCCCGAGGGGGTTTCCAAGTCATGTCCGTGCTGGCCAGGCTGAGCCTGCGCAACCGGAGCCTGATCGGCCTGCTCGCGCTGGTGGTCGTCGGCTTCGGCGCCTTCGCGCTGCCGCAGCTCAAGCAGCAGCTCTTCCCGTCCCTGCAGTTCCCGCAGGCGCAGATCGTCACCGCGTACCCGGGTGCGTCGCCGGACGCGGTCGACCGGCAGGTCTCCGAGCCCCTCGAAGGCGGGCTCCAGGGGCTGAAGGGCCTCGAGCAGATCACTTCGACGTCGTCGGACGGCGTCTCGCGGGTCGTCGCGCAGTTCGAGTTCGGCACCGACATCGACGCCGCCGTCTCGCAGATCCAGCAGGTGGTGAACCAGGTCCGGCCGCGGCTGCCGCAGAACAGCGAGCCCGCCGTGTCCGCGGGCAGCACCGACGACCTGCCGGTCGTGCTGGTCGCCGCGGGCACCACCGGGGACCCGCAGGCCCTCGCGCCCGCGCTGACCGACCAGGTCGCACCGGAGCTGCGGAAGATCGACGGCGTCCGCACGGTCACCGTCACCGGCGTGCAGCAGCCGCGCGTGACGATCACGCTCGACTACGCGAAGCTCGCGGCGGCCGGGGTCGACCCGGCGTCGATCGCGACCACGCTGCAGGCGGCCGGGGCCGCGGTGCCGGCCGGGACGCTGACCGAGAACGGCAAGACGCTGTCGGTCCAGATCGGCGACGGGCAGACCACTGTGGACACGATCCGCAACCTCTACCTCACGCCGAGCGCGGCCGCGGGAGCCGGCCGCACGCCGGCGCGCGGGCCGGTGAAGCTCGGTGACGTCGCCGACGTCCAGGCCGGGTTCGCGCCGCCGACGTCGATCACGCGCACCAACGGCAAGCCCAGCCTCGGCCTGTCGGTCACCATGGTGGAGAACGGGAACGCCGTCGCCATCTCCGACGCCGTCCGCGACAAGCTGCCGGACCTGGCGAAGAAGACCGGCGCCGAGATGAGCGTCGTGTTCGACCAGGGCACCCCGGTGAAGGACGCGATCAGCGGCCTGACCACCGAAGGCCTGCTGGGCCTGGCGTTCGCCGTCGTCGTGATCCTGCTGTTCCTGCTGTCGGTGCGCTCGACGCTGGTGACCGCGGTGTCGATCCCGCTGTCGGTGGTCGTCGCGCTGCTGGCGCTGTGGACCGGCGACCTGTCGCTCAACCTGCTCACCCTCGGCGCGCTGACCATCGCGATCGGCCGGGTGGTCGACGACTCGATCGTCGTGCTGGAGAACATCAAACGGCACCTGGCCTACGGCGAGGAGAAGGACCGCGCGGTGCTCGACGGCGTCCGCGAGGTGGCCGGCGCGGTGACGTCGTCCACGCTGACGACGGTCGCGGTGTTCCTGCCGATCGCGTTCGTCGGCGGGTTCGTCGGCGAGCTCTTCTCGCCCTTCGCGATCACCGTGACGGTGGCGCTGCTGGCGTCGCTGCTCGTCTCGCTGACCGTGGTTCCCGTGCTGGCGTACTGGTTCCTGAAGCGGCCCGCGGTCCCGGCGGACGCCCTCGAGGCCGAACGCGCTCGCGAAGCCGCCGTCGAGAAGGAACGCCGCAGCATCCTGCAGCGCGCGTACCTGCCGGTGATCCGGTTCGCGACCCGGCGGCGGCTGACCGTGGTTCTGCTGGCCCTGCTGATCTTCGCGGGCACGGTCGGGCTCGCGACGCGGCTGAACACGAACTTCCTCGACCAGTCCGGCGGCACCACGCTGAACATGACGCAGAAACTGCCCGCCGGCACCAGCGTCGAGGCGAAGGAGAAGGCGGCCACGGCCGTCGAGCAGGCCCTCGCGGCCGAGCCCGCGGTGCAGACCTACCAGGTCAGCATCGGCGGCGGCGGGGCGTTCGGCTTCGGCGGCGGGACCAACACGAGCATCTCGGTCACCGTGGCCAAGGACACCGACCTCGACGCGCTGTCGGACCGGCTGCGGTCGAAGCTGACGTCCCGGCCCGAGCTGGGCGAGATCAAGATCGGTGCGGACGCGTCCGGGTTCAACTCCGACCAGGTCTCGGTGACGGTGACCGCGCCGTCGGAGGCCGCGCTGAAGCCGGCGTCCGACCAGGTGGTGCAGGCGCTGCGCGGGGTGTCCGGGCTGAGCGAGGTGTCGAGCGACCTGAGCGTCGGCTCGCCGCGGGTGCAGGTCGAGGTGGACGACGCCGCGGCCGCCGCGCGCGGGCTGTCGGCGAGCAGCATCGGGCAGATCGCCAACCAGGCGATCGCCGGGCGCACGGTGACGCAGCTGCCGGTCGGCGGGCAGCGCACGGACATCGTCCTGCGCGCCGGCACGGCTCCGGTCACGGTCGACCAGGTTCGCGGCCTGCCGATCCCGGGCCCGGGCGGCGTCGTCCGGCTGGACGAGGTGGCTCGCGTGTCCACTGTGGACGGCCCGGCGTCGGTGCACCGCACCGGCGGCGACCTGAGCACCACGGTGACCGCGAAGAACACCGGTGACGACTTGACGAAGACGACGGCGGACATCAAGTCCAAATTGGATGGTCTGACCTTCACCGGCGGGGCGGCGTACTCGCTCGGCGGCGTCAGCCAGGACCAGCAGGAGGCGTTCTCGAACCTGTTCCTGGCCCTGCTGGCGGCCATCGCGATCGTGTTCCTGATCATGGTGGCGACGTTCCGGAGCCTGATCCAGCCGCTGATCCTGCTCGTGTCGATCCCGTTCGCGGCGACCGGCGCGATCGGGCTGCTGCTGGCCACCGGCACCGCGCTCGGCCTGCCGGCCCTGATCGGGATGCTGATGCTGGTCGGCATCGTCGTCACCAACGCGATCGTGCTGATCGACCTGATCAACCAGTACCGGGCGGAGGGGATGAGCGTCGCGGACGCGGTCACCGAAGGCGGCCGGCGCCGGCTGCGCCCGATCCTGATGACCGCGGCGGCGACCATCTTCGCGCTGGTCCCGATGGCGCTGGGCATCACCGGCCAGGGCGGGTTCATCGGCCAGCCCCTGGCGATCGTGGTGATCGGCGGCCTGGTCAGCTCCACCCTGCTGACCCTGGTCCTGGTCCCGACCCTCTACACGATGGTCGAGACCCGCAAGGAACGCCGTCGCGCCCGCCGCGAAGCCCGCCGAACCCCGGCCCAGGCCCCGGACTCGGAGTCCCTCAACCCGGAACTCGCGTGATCAGAACGCCGACACGCGTGATTTGAGGGTCAACACGCGTGATTGGACGGACGACACGCTGGGCCCAACACGGGCCCGGCGTGTCGTCGCTTCAATCACGCGTGTCGACTCCTCAATCACGCGAGTTGACTCTTCCGTTACTGGCGGAAGCGGTAGGTCTTGCTGTCCCAGAGGATGCAGATGCTGGGGGCCATGACCACCACACGGAGCGTGTTGTCGCGCTCGTCGAAGTCGATGCCTTCGACCTCGAACGAGCCCGAGCAGCCGCTGCGGAGCGGGAGCTGGCCGAGCGAGGTGACGTGGGCGGTGACGTCCGAGCCGTTCGGCGCCGAAGCCAGGTCGACCTGGAGGAGCGGCTTCGTGGTGCCGAAGAGGCTGCCGTCCGGGTCGTCGGACGCGCAGAGCAGGCGGGTCGCGGTCTGGAAGTCGCAGCCCTGGACGTCGCGGACCGCGTGGTCCAGGCGGATCGTGCCGGCCATCGGCAGGTTCTGCGCCGGGTTCGTGGCCGCCACCCCCGGCATCGGGTGCACCAGGAGCCGGGTCATCGTGCCCCACTCCCCCGCCACCAGCCAGCGCGCGTCGGGTGACACCGCGGCGAAGGAGTTGTTGTTCGCCTCCCACGACTCGAGGTTGTGCTTGTAGTCGGCCCAGGAGCCGTCCGGGGCCTGGACGCGGAACAGCTTCGCGCCGCGGTCGTCACGCTGGTAGGGCTCGACGTACCAGCCCTGGGCCGAGCCCGGGTCGCCGACGTGGTTCCAGCCCTGGGCGTTCAGGTCGGCCGGGATGGTGCCGATCCCGGTGTAGCGGATCGTCGTCCCCGACGGACGCACGATCGTCGCGAGGCCCTGGCTCTCGTCGAGGGCCCGGGCGTTGTCGGAGCCGACCTCCGTCCAGCCCGTGACGGCCTGGGCCAGCGCCGGCGAGACCACGGCGAGCAAGGCGGCGAGGGTGAGCACGATCCCGGTTCTGCGCATGTGCGACTCCGGTGGGTGAGGGGACCTGGCCCACCGGATTTACCAGGCCGCCCGCACCCGGCACACCCGCCGAATGAAGGTTTTTCACGTTTGTTCGACGATTTGTCTCATTCCGGACAGCAGAAGACCCCGGCGGGTGCACCCCGCCGGGGACCTCGCGCCGGGATCAGTTCCCCGGACGGAGACTGTCGTAGATCTCCTTGCAGGCCGGGCAGACCGGCGACCCGGGCTTCGGCGACTTCGTCACCGGGAAGACCTCGCCGCACAGCGCCACCACGTGAGTGCCCATGACCGCGCTCTCGGCGATCTTGTTCTTCTTCACGTAGTGGAACATCTTCGGCGAGTCGTCGTCGGTGGTGTCCGTGCCCTCGGGCGTGGTTTCCGGCTTCGTCAGCGTCTCGGTGCTCACCCGGCCATTGTGCCCGAGTCCCCGCGCGAAGGGTCTCCGGCCTGGCAGGATCCCCGGCATGTTCCAGAAGGTGCTCGCGACGTTCGGCTCGGGCGGGGCGAAGATCGACGCCCGCCTGCTCGACCGCACCGCCGCCCCCGGCCGCCCGCTCCACGGGGAAGTCCTGCTGCTCGGCGGCGAAGTCGACCAGGAGATCAAGGGGCTCGCGGTGACGCTGCTGGCCCGCGTCCAGACCCCCGGCGGCAAGACCGACGACCTCCCCTTCGGCACCCAGCAGCTGGTCGGCAGCGAGGTCATCCGGGCCGGCCAGCAGGTCCGCGTGCCGTTCGAGGTGCCACTGCCCTGGGAAACGCCGGTGACCAGCGTCTACGCCAAGCCGCTGACCGGCATGGCGGTCGGGGTCCGGGCCGAGCTCGACCTCGCCGCCGCGGTCAGCGACCCCTTCGACGCCGACGCCGTCGCCGTCGAGCCGCTCCCGGCGCAGAAGCGGATCCTCGACGCGCTGAGCCGGCTCGGCTTCACCTTCCGCGAAGCCGTCCTCGAGCCGGGCCGGGTCGACGGCGCCCGCCAGCAGCTGCCGTTCTTCCAGGAGATCCGCTTCACGCCCTCGCCGCGCTTCGCGACCATCTTCTCCCAGGTCGCGGTCACCTTCCTGACCTCGGCCGAGCGCACCGACGTCGTGCTCGAGGTCACCAAGCGGGTCCGGGTGAGCAAGACCGGCGGGTTCGGCGGCCGCGGCCAGGACTTCCTCGGGATGTTCACCATGAAGCCGGACGTCAACTGGGAGAAGCAGCTCGAGGACTGGCTCGACCTCCTCGCCCGGCCACGCGGGATCTTCGACTGATGCGCTGGTCCGAAGCGGTCGCCACGCTCGGCGGCACGTCCGACGCCTGGCAGAGACTCGAAGCGCGCTACGCCGAGCCGCACCGCCGCTACCACACGCTCACGCACGCGGCCACCGTCGCGCGTGACTCCGCGTGGCTGGCCGAAGGCCTCGGCGACACCGAACGCGCCATCGTCGCCGTCGCGGCCTGGACGCACGACGTCGTGTACGACGCGAAGCCCGGCGAAGACGAACGCGCGAGCGCCGCCTGGGCGCGCGAAGCCCTGGCGGGAGTCGCCGAAGCGCACGTCGAGCGCGTCGAAGGCCTGATCCTCGCCACGATCGGGCACGACGCGCCGCCGGACGACCTCCTGGCCACCGCCCTCCTCGACGCCGACCTCGCCGTCCTCGGCGCGCCCGAAGACCAGTACGCGGCGTACGCCCGCGGAGTGCGCGAAGAGTACGCAAAGTACCCCGACGACGTCTGGCGCGAAGGCCGCATCGCCGTCCTGGAGCGCCTGCTCGGGCGCGAGCTCTACCGCAGCGAAACCGCGCGGGCACGCTGGGCGAGCGCCGCCGCGAAGAACCTGACCGCCGAGCTGACCCACTGGCGCGGCGAGCGGACCGATCACCGATGATGGTCCCTCGTGACTACCGCACTCTCGCTGCACGAAGAGGTCGCCTCGGCGCTGCGTGACGGGCACCCCGTCGTCGCGCTGGAGAGCACCATCCTGTCCCACGGCCTCCCCGCCGGCCGCAACCTCGACGTCGCCCGCCGCCTCGAAGGCGTGGTCCGCGACGGCGGCGCCGTCCCGGCCACCATCGCGGTGCTCGACGGGCGGGTCGTCGTCGGCCTGTCCCCCGCCGAGCTCGAGCGCGTCTGCGCGCCGGACGCCGGCCTGGACAAGCTCTCGCTGCGCGACCTCGGCCCGGCTGTCGGCCTCGGCCGCTCGGGCGCGACGACCGTGGCGAGCACGTCGGCGCTGGCCGCCGCGGCCGGGATCGGGATGTTCGCCACCGGCGGGCTCGGCGGCGTGCACGTCGGTGCCGCGCAGTCGTGGGACGTCTCGGCGGACCTCGGCGTGCTGGCGAAGGTGCCGACCGTGGTCGTCTGCTCCGGCGTGAAGTCGGTGCTGGACATCCCGGCCACCCTGGAAGTGCTGGAGACGAACTCGGTGCCGGTGCTGGGCTACCGCACCGACGACTTCCCGGCGTTCTACCTGCGCTCGTCCGGGCACCCGGTCGGCTGGCGGGTCGACGACCCGAAGCAGGCCGCCGCCGTGATCGACGCGCACCGCGCGTACGCGGATTCCGGTGTGCTGCTGGCGAATCCGATCCCCGAAGCGTCCGAAATGGACAAGGAGCTGCACGACCGGCTGCTCGCCGAGGGCCTCGCGCTCGTCGAGGAGCAGGGCGTGCACGGCGCCGACGTCACGCCGGTGCTGCTGGAGCACTTCCACACCGCGAGCGGCGGCGTGAGCATCGACGCGAACGAGGCGCTGGTGCTGAACAACGCCAAGCTGGCCACCGAGGTCGCGGTGGCGCTGGCATGAGCGGGATCGTGGTGGTCGGCGACGCGGCCCTGGACGTGATCGCCCGGCACGACAAGCCGTTGCCGCACGGGGGCGACGCGCGCGCGAAGATCCGGTTCACCGGCGGCGGCTCGGGCGCCAACACGGCGCTGTGGCTGCGGCACCTCGGCGCGGAGACGACGCTGCTCGCGCGGATCGGCGACGACCCGGGCGGCCGGCTCATCCGGGCCGAGCTGGAGGCGGCGGGCGTGCGGTGCGCGTTCTCCGTCGACCCCGAGGCGCCCACCTGCTGCGTCGTGGTCATGGTCGACGGGTCCGGGCAGCGGAGCATGCTGGCCGACCGCGGCGCGAACCAGCGCTTCGCGCCCGAAGACGTCACGCCCGAGGCCCTCGAAGGGGCGCGCCACCTGCACCTGTCCGGGTACGTGCTGCTCGACCCGCCGTCGCGCGCGGCCGGGCTCGCGGCGCTGGCGGCGGCGAAGGAGGCCGGGCTGACCACGTCGGTCGACCCCCAGGCCGCCGCGCACATCACCGACCCGGCCGCGTTCCTGGCCGACGTCCGCGGGGTCGACCTGCTGCTGCCGAACACCGAGGAGCTGGTCGCGCTGACCGGTTCGGCCGACCCGGTGTCGGCGAAGGAGCTGCTCGGCGCGGTCGGCGCGGTGGTGGTCACCGCCGGGCTCGACGGCGCCAGCTGGGTCGACGCCGAGGGCGTCACGAGCGTGCCGGCGGTCGAGGCGGAGTGCCTCGACTCGACCGGCGCGGGCGACGCCTTCGACGCGGGCGTGCTCACCGGCTGGCTGGCCGGGGAGTCCACTGTGGACGTCCTGCGGCACGGCACGCGGCTGGGCGCGCTGGCCGTCGGGAAGGTCGGCCCGCAGCCCGGGTAGGACGTGTCCGGCATCGCCGCGGTCCAGGCGATCACGGCGTGCCGAGAAGGGGCGGCGCCCGGTGTCAGGTGTCCGTCCCGCCGCCCTGCGCCCGGTTCCGCTTCCACTGCGACCACAGCACGTCGCCGAAGTTCTGCCACTTTTCGAATCGCTCGTCCGGGCTCGCCGCGGCCGAGGGGTCGAACGTGCCGATGCGGGCCGCCGGGCCGTCGGTCCGCGGCGGGACGGCGGCCTGGCGCTGGAGTTCGTCCCGGAACTCCACCCAGATCTCCTTGGCCGCCACCTTCATGTCGTTCTCCACGCTGTCGAACGCCCGCCACACCTCGGCGAGGCAGTTCCCCGGGGAGAACGGCTGCACGAAGGCCATCTGCAGGTCGAGCCAGCCGACGTTGCCGCCGAACATGGTGTCCATGGCCCCGTTCAGGTTCCGGTTCAGCCACGAGCCGGACAGCCCGGCGGCCGGGACGGCGATCGCGCGCACGTTCGCCGCCCGGCCCGCCAGCGAGGGCTCGCTCGAGTAGAAGGCGGCCACCAGATCCCGGAGCTCGATCAGATCCGTGGCCCGCTGGGCCGCCGCGACCGCGATGAGCTTGTCCTTGACCAGCGCGGTCACGGTCCGCCGCACCTTCGACTCGGCGGCGGCGGTCCGGCTCATCAGCAACCTGTCGATGGCGTCGGGGATTTCCGGCAGGACGGTCTTGTAGGCGTTCGTATAGTAGACGAGTCCCTCGGCTGCTTTCAGGGCCCCGCTCCAGACTTCGCCCGGCACGCGGGGCTGGGCGGCGCGGAGGCGGTCGGCCACTTCGGCGCCGTAGGCCGCGCCGGCGCCGGCCTGGCTCCTCCCGCCACCGCAGGCCACGAACTTGAACGCGGTGTCCTTCTGCACCTGCCGCCGGTCGTCGGAGGCCTCGGAGACGAAGTCGGCCGGAGTGAGTCCGCCCAGCTTCGCCCGGTTGCCGTGGCCGTAGAAGACCGAGGCTTCGGTGGTGGGTGCCGGCGGGAAGACCCAGGAGCCGTCCCACTGGTGCTTCCCACCCGCCCCGGCGGCCCCCTTGGCGGTCAGCGACTCCTCGATCTCGTCGACCTCGGCGTCCCCCACCATGTTGTGCACGCCTTCGCCGAAGGGGTTGGGCATCCGCACCATCAGCCGCTGCACGGGCACCGCCGGCCCGGTCCGCCCGAGCATCGCCACCACGGCCTGGTTCCCGGCGAGCCGTTGCCAGCCCAGGAGCGGGTGGCCGGGCGCTTGACCAGGAGCACGGACGGGACGCTTGGCCACGCGTTCGGGCTGGGGTTCGGCGTGTTCTTCCACGGCGCACCGGCTTTCCGACCGGGAGGCGGACTTGCCGCCTGTGTACGACCGGACACTACCCGTGACGGCGGGCCTTCCGGCAGTTCCGCACGGGCACGGATCACTGCCCGTCAGGCCGCCCGTGCCGAACCCCGGCGCGCCATCCCTAGCCGTCGATCACCCGGTGACTGGTGCTTTCGATCGCCTTCGCTTCGCGCTGGTAGGTGTTGACCTTCTCGGACTTGCGGGGCGGGCGGTCGTTGGCGATCAGGACCGCCACCCACGGCAGCGGCACCGAGATCGCCAGGAACCCCAGCGCGAGCCACCAGGTGTGGTAGGTCAGCCCGGCGAGGATCAGGCACGGGATCCGGCAGGCCATCATGATCACGTACTTGCGCTTGCGGGCGGCGAACTGCTCTTCGTACGACGGGGCCGCCCCGGTGATCAGCACCGGGTCCGAGTCCTTGGCGGGCGTGGTCACTGCACCACCTCCGCCTCCATCGTCCCACTTGCGCGGTTCATGCGACACCGGGGTGACGCATCTTGCTGAGGGCGGCGAGGACGAGGGTTTCGATGCCGGTGCGCAGGGTCGGGTGCAGCACCGGGGCGAACCGCGGCGAGTGGTTGGACGGGATGTCGCGCTCGAACCGGCCCTCGGTCATCGCCGTGATCACCGTCTGCGGGTCGAAGCCGCCGACCAGCCAGAACACCGACGGGACGCCGGCCGCCCGGCCGAACTCGCTGAAGTCCTCGCTGCCGGTGATCAGCGGCGCCGGCAGCACGACGTCGGCGCCGAAGTGGCCGCGGAAGACCTCGGTGAGGGCCTCGTTGGCGGCCTCGTCGTTCTCCGTGACCGGGTAGGCGCCCGACCGCTCGATCTCCGGCGGCTTCGGCGCGCCGGCCGTGGCGGCCTCGCCGTGCACGATCCGCTCGACCGCGGCCAGCACCCGCTCGCGCACGGCCTGGTCGAACGACCGGACGTTGACCTCCAGGACGGCGTCGTCGGCGATCACGTTGCTCGCGGTGCCCACGTGCAGCGAGCCGACGGTCACCACGGCCGAGTCGGTGGCGGCGATCTCGCGGGAGACGATCGTCTGCAGCTTGAGCACCACGGACGCGGCCAGCACGGCCGGGTCGACGGTGGTTTCCGGGCGCGAGCCGTGCCCGCCGCGGCCGTGCAGGGTGACGCGCAGCGTGTCGGTGGCGGCCATGATCACGCCGGGCCGGGTGAGCACCCAGCCGGCCGGGCCGGGCACCAGGTGCTGCCCGAACACGACGTCGGGCCGGCCGGCGATGTCGAAGAGGCCGTCGCGGACCATCGCCGACGCGCCGCCCGCGCCCTCCTCCCCCGGCTGGAACACCACCAGCAGCGTGCCGGACCAGGTGTCACGGCCCTTCGCGAGCAGCGCGGCGGCGCCGGAGAGCCAGGTGGCGTGCATGTCGTGGCCGCAGGCGTGCATGACCGGGACGTCGGTGCCGTGTTCGTCGGTGGCGCGGGCGGTGCTGGCGTAGGACAGCCCGGTCTTCTCCTCGACCGGCAGCGCGTCGATGTCGGCCCGCAGCTGCACCACCGGCCCCTCGCCGTTGCGCAGCACGCCCAGCACCCCGGTGCCGGCGATGCCGGTGTGCACCTCGTAGCCGTCGCGCTCCAGCCGCCGGGCCAGCTCGGCCGCCGTCCGGGTCTCGGCGAAGGACAGCTCCGGGTGCCGGTGAAAGTCGATGTACAGCGCTTCGAGCTCGGGCAGCGCCGCGTCGAGCGGGGCGAGGACGCGTTCAGGGGTCACGGGGGCCATCGTGGCAGCATTACCCACCGTGAGCACGCGAAGCGAGTTGCCCGACCTGTCCGACGACGTCTGCGCGCGGCTGCGCGAGGCCTTCCGGCGCACCTCCTACGACGCCGACGGCGTGGTCGACGCCCTCGGCGGGGCCGCGCACGCGGCGCTGGGCCGCGGCGAGCCGGTGCCGGCCGAGCGCGCGAGCCGCGACGCCGGTGACCTCGGGACGCTGATCCGGCTGTTCCTGCTGGGCGGCACCGAGCCGGAGACCGCGGTCAAGGCCGCCTTCGCGCCGCTTTCACCCGAAGACGCCGTCTCCGCCGGGGTGCTGGCGCCGGTCGCGGACGGCTACCGGGCCGCGCTGGACATTCGGCCGCACGGCGACGAAGAGGGTTCGTGGTGGGTCGTGTCGGACCTCGACGCCGACCTGCTCGGCCACACCGTGCCCGAGGACCACGTGCTCGGCGTCGGCCACGCGTCGCTGTCGCTGATCCGCGCGACGAGCCGCCGCCCGGTGGGCACCCTGCTCGACCTGGGCACCGGCAACGGCGTCCAGGCGCTGCACGCGACCCGGCACGCCGAGCGCGTCACCGCCACCGACGTCTCCGCGCGGGCCCTCGCCCTGGCCGCGGCGACCTTCCGGCTGAACGAGCTGGACGTCGAGCTCGTCCGCGGCGAGTGGTTCGCGCCGGTCGCGCGGCGGAAGTTCGACCAGGTCGTCTGCAATCCGCCGTTCGTGGTCGGCCCGGCGCGGGTGGACTACACCTACCGCGACTCCGGGCTGGCCGGCGACGACGCGAGCGCGCTGGTCGTGCGGCAGCTGCCCGGGTTCCTGAACGACGGCGGCACCGGCCACCTGCTGGCGTCCTGGTTGCACACCGGCAAGGAGGACTGGGCCGATCGGGTGAGCCGCTGGCTGCCCGCCGAGACCGACGCCTGGTTCGTGCAGCGCGACGTCGCCGATCCGGCGCTCTACGTCGGCACGTGGCTGCGGGACGCGGGTCTGGACCCGCGGTCGCCCGAGGGCCGGGCGAAGGCGGCGGCGTGGCTCGATTGGTTCGCCGCCAACGACGTCCGGGGCATCGGCTTCGGGTTCGTCACGCTGCGGCGGGCGTCGGGGCGGACACCGACCGTGGTCTGCGAAGACCTGCGGCAGGCCTACGACGACCCGCTGGGCCCGGAAGCGGCCGGGTGGCTGGACCGCGTGGAATGGCTGCGCGAGTCGGGTGATTCCTTGCTGGATGTCCGGTTTGTGGTGCCGGACACGGTTTTGCTCGAAAGCGTCGAGGAACCCGGCGACGAGGGCTGGGCGACGACCGTCCGGCGGCTGCACCGCACCGACGGGCCGGGCTGGCAGCACGAGGTGGACGAACTCGCCACGCGGCTGCTGGCGGGCTGCCGCGGCGCGCTGCCGCTGGAGGACCTGATCGAGCTCCTCGCGGCGGCGCAAGGCCTGTCGTCGGAGGAACTCGCGGCCGCCGCGCTGCCCGTCGTCCGGGAGCTCGTCCGGCACGGGATGCTCGTCCCGGCGGGCCGGTGAGGGCGGTCGCGGCCCGCGTCACGCGGGCGGACGTGACGGTGGACGGCGAAGTCGTCGGCGCGATCGGCGAACCGGGTTTGCTTGTGCTGCTGGGAATTCACGTCGACGACGATCCGGCGAAGGCCGCCACGATGGCGCGCAAACTGCACGAACTGCGGCTGTTGCGCGACGAGGAATCATGCGCCACGGCGAATGCCCCGCTGCTCGTGGTGAGCCAGTTCACGCTCTACGGCGACACGAAGAAAGGGCGGCGGCCGTCGTGGACGCAGGCGGCCCGACCGGAGGTCGCCGAGCCGTTGGTGGACGCCGTCGTGGCCGAGCTGCGCGGCCGCGGCGCCACCGTGGCGACCGGGCGGTTCGGGGCGATGATGGCGGTGTCGAGCGTGAACGACGGTCCGTTCACGGTTGTCGTAGAGGTCTAGACCACTGCGATCCGGTTCGGTTTCCGGCCGGATTCATATGGAATTCTCAGGTTTACCGGTCACGGAACGTTCTCAGCAAAAGCTCAGCCTTGATTGAGCAACCGGATCGCTCCGGCAGCCGTCTTCTTCTATGACGAGCCGGGAACGTTTTGGGAACCCGGAGCGTTGTGCCAGATGTCCAGCCAAGCCGGCCGGACCGGCGTACCGGGTTCCACAGGCCCCGGTCCGCGGGTACGCACCCGGTGGACGACCGCAGCAGCACGTTCAGCCCGTGACCGGGGAGGCAGAATGTCAGTCCAGACTCTCGAACGCGAGTCGCGCGGGATTCGCGAGCGCATCCCGGCTCAGACGACCGAGGAGCCGGCGATGGGCGTGGGGGCGCTCACCGACGCCGACCTCGACGCCCAGAGCCCCGCCGCCGACCTCGTCCGCGTCTACCTCAACGGCATCGGCAAGACGGCCCTGCTGTCCGCGGCCGACGAGGTCGAGCTGGCGAAGCGCATCGAAGCCGGCGTGTTCGCCCAGCACATGCTGGACACGGCCGAGGAGCTCACGGCCAAGCGCCGCACCGAGCTGGCCGCGCTGGTCCGTGACGGCCACGTGGCCAAGAACCACCTGTTGGAGGCGAACCTCCGCCTGGTGGTCTCGCTCGCCAAGCGCTACACCGGCCGGGGGATGCCGCTGCTCGACCTGATCCAGGAGGGGAACCTGGGTCTCATCCGCGCGGTGGAGAAGTTCGACTACTCCAAGGGGTTCAAGTTCTCGACGTACGCCACCTGGTGGATCCGGCAGGCCATCACCCGGGGCATGGCCGACCAGGGCCGCACGATCCGCCTGCCGGTCCACCTGGTGGAACAGGTCAACAAGCTGGCCCGCATCAAGCGTGACCTGCACCAGCAGCTCGGCCGCGACGCCACGCACGAGGAGCTGTCGGCCGAGTCGGGCATCCCGGCGCACAAGATCTCGGACCTGCTCGACCACTCGCGTGACCCGGTAAGCCTGGACATGCCGGTCGGCACCGAGGAGGACGCCCCCCTGGGCGACTTCATCGAGGACTCCGAGGCGACGGACGCCGAGAGCGCCGTGATCTCGGGCCTGCTGCAGGACGACCTGCGCCGGGTCCTGGCCACGCTGGACGACCGCGAGCAGCACGTGATCCGCCTGCGCTACGGCCTCGACGACGGCCAGCCGCGCACGCTCGACCAGATCGGCAAGCACTTCGGGCTGTCCCGCGAGCGCGTCCGCCAGATCGAGCGCGAGGTCATGTCGAAGCTCCGCCAGGGCGAGCGCGCGGACCGGCTCCGCGCTTACGCCAGCTGATCGTTCCCACGAGGGGCGGGGGGCCGGGGGGCCCCCCCCCCCCGCGATTT
>NZ_JBSFNC010000140.1:0-23461 GCF_053586895.1 Amycolatopsis sp. NPDC003731
GTGCCGCGAATGACTCATTCGGGACGTCGGAGGTCCCGAATGAGTCATTCGCGACGTTCGAGCCGCTGCCGTACCCGGCCGGGGCGTGGCTCAGCCGGAAGCGGACTGGTGGCGGGCGGCTTCGCGGGCGATGTCGATGCGCGAATGCACCCCCAATTTGGTCAGGATGTGCGAGACGTGCGTGCCCACCGTGCGCGGCGACAGGTAGAGCCGGGCCGCGATCTGCGGGTTCGACAGGCCCTCCACCACCAGCGCCGCGATCCGGCCCTCCGTCGGCGTCAAGCTGTCCCAGCCGTGCGTGGCCTCACGGTGTTTCACCTTCGGCCCGCGGCGGATGCCCAAGGCGCGGAACAGGGCGCGCAGCCTCGCCACGTCCCATTGGGCGTCCAGCTCCGCGTACAGGTCGATGGCGCGGATGAACGCCGCCCGCGCCGAACCGCGGTCCTCCGGCCGGGCTTCGGCGAAGGCCAGTGCGGCCGCCTCCAAGGCTTTGGCCTGGGACAGCGGGCGGCCCGCGTCCGCGTAGCCGTCGGCGGCTCGCAGCAACGTCGTCCCGTCGCGCTCGAGCAGGCCGCGGCAGTACAGGGCCAGCGCGCGGCGGTGCGGGACCGCCGAGTCGGCGGCGATGCCGCGGGCCCGGGCCTCGATCTCCGCCGCGGTCTGCACGTCGCCGATCGTCATCGCCAGGCGGGCGGCGTCGCCGAGGCGCTCCTCCCCCGCGTCTTCGCCGGCCGGTACCGCCGTCAGCACGGCGAGCGCCCGGTCCGGCGCGCCCGCGTGCTCGAAGGCGAGGCTGCGGGCGCGGACCAGGGATTCCACCACCTCGTCACCGACGCGTTCGGAATGCAGTGCCGCGACGTCGAGGTGGCGGCGGGCCGCGGCCGACTCGTCGCGGTGGAAGTGGATGATCGCGGCGACGCCGTGGTCGCAGCACACCACGCCCGGGTCCTTGTGGTCGTCCGGCACGACGTCCACCTCGGCCAGCGCGTCGTCCCACCGGCCGGCGCCCAGCATCAGCTGCCCGATCGCGCTCTGGACCTGCGTCAGCCGCGCCTCGCTGCCGGTGCGCTCGGCCAGGTCGCGCGCCTGCCCGGCCGCGGTGAGCGCGTCGGCGTAGCGGTCGAGCGCGCCGTAGGTGACCGACTGGTTGATGCGCAGCAGCAAGGTGAGTTCGATGAGCGTGGGGTCGCCCCGCACGACGGCGATCGCGCGCTCGAACAGCGGCAGCGCGGCGGCCCACTCGCCCCGCGCCATCGCGCACTGGCTCAGCACGTGCAACGCCCACCCCGTCGCCCAGCGGTCTTCGGCTTCGCCGAGCTCCGCCAGTGCCGCGGAGGCGGCCCGGCCGGCCGCGTCGATCTCGCCTTGGACGCGCCGGATCCGCGCGATGAGCACCAGCAACCGCGCCCGGTGCCGGGCCTGCAGCCCCGGCTGGTTCAGCGCCTCGTTGAGCGCGGGCAGGGACTCGGCGGCGCGGCCGGCCGTCCCGCGGCTCTGCACGACCGTCGTGTGCAGGTCGACGCGCACGTCCGGGTCGCGGACGCGATCCAAGGCGCGGCAGGCGATCCGCTCGGCCTGGGCCACGTTGCCGACCCGGTAGTAGGCGTCGGCCAGCCGGCAGGCCAGCGCGCCGGTCACCGCGTCGTCGAGGGGCGCGTCCCGCACCGCCCGTCTCAGCAGCGCGACGGCGACCACCGGCGCCTGGCCGATCAGCGGCATGGCCACCTTCAGCAGCCACCGCACGGCCCAGTCCGGGACCGGCACACGAGTGTCCGTTGTGGACACCATGGGCAGCAGCTGCCGCGCCACCCGCTCGACCGGCGCGCTCGCCTCGGCCAGTGCCCACGCGGCCGACTGGTGCCAGGCGACGCGGACCGCCGTCGGCATCTCGTCGTACAACGCCGTGCGGATCAGCGGGTGCCGGAACTCCAGGTCGTCGCCCGCCGCCACCAGGACGCCGGCGGCGCGGGCCTCGTCGAGGGCGGGCAGCAGCTCGGCGAGCGAAGAGTTCGTCACGGTCATCAGGTCCGCGACCGAGAACCCGACACCGAGCAGCGCCGCCGTCCGCAGCACTTCCCGCGCCGGCTCGGTGAGGAAGCCCAGCCGGTCCGCGATCGCCTCCGGCAGCGAGTCCGGCGTGGCCGCGCCGGTCAGCTCCGCGATCCCCGCGTGGTCGACCTCCAGGCAGGAACTCCTGGTCAGCGCGTCGACGAGTTCGGTGAGGTACAACGGATTCCCGGCGGCCCCGGCGGCGAGTTCCTCCAACCGGGCCCCCGGTTTGCCGCCGGCCAGCGCGGCGACCAGCTCGAGCACGGCCGGTTCCGCGAGCCGGGTCAGCCGCAGCCGCTCGGCCGGGCGGACGATCCGGAAGAGCGAGCGCAGGTCGTCGCGGCGCGGTACCGGCCGCAGCACGCCGATCAGCAGCAGCGGGAGCTGCCGGACCAGGCGGGCGAGCCGGCTCCACACCGCCACCGTCGTGCTGTCCGCCCACTGCAGCTCGTCGACGACCAGCACGGCCGGGCCGTCCTGGCACAGCTGGTCCACCAGCGCGATCAGCTGCTCGGCGGCCGCGGCGGCGAGGTCGGCGCCCTTGCCGGCGACGGCGCCGCCGCCCAGCAGCTCGTAAACGGCGTCACGACGGGGATCCCGCGTGGCCGGGGTGATCTCCAGTGCGTCCAGCAGCGGCAGCAGCGGCAGGGCCTGCCCGAGCTCGTCGCCGGCGCCCCAGTACACCTGGCAGCCCGCGTCGGTGGCGGCCACGCAGGCGGACCGGACCAGCGCGGACTTGCCGATGCCGGGCTCGCCGTCGACCAGCACGGCGCGGCCGCGGCCCGCGGCGACGTCCCGGATCCACGCGACCAGCCGGGACAGCTCGCTGTCCCGGCCGACCAGTAGCTCCGTACCGTCCGTAAGCGGTCGCACACGGGGGATTTTAGAAGTAAAACCTGTTCCCCAACAAGAGGACCACTTGGCCAGCCCGGAACGCCGGCCGGTCGTCCGGCGTTCCCGGCGCGTAAACCTCCCATTCGGCAAATGCGCCGATTCGTGATCCGGGCGTGATTCACCCGGCCGGGCGCGCCGGATCTCCGGCCCCGGAACCGCAGGTCACCGGCGGTGCGGGTGGTCCGGACAAGCCGCGGGACGGCCCGGCGGGCGGCCGACGAATCCCTTGTGTCGCAGCCCGTTGACAACGCTTCCACGGACAGGTGAACTTCGCCCGCGCCGGCCGGCCACTGCCGGCGAGGCGGCACCATCGACGATTTCGACACCTTCGCGGCTATTACCTGCGTTAGCAGACAACGGCGCGAAAACCCCGCCGCCGAGTTCGATTTCGGCGCGGCAACTACACCGGGTTCGCGGTCCCGGGATATGGCAGTCGATCTGTTGTTTCCGCTTTGCCGGTGCCCCTCCGGCCACGTTTTTCGCACTCCGTCCACACCTTCGTCGAGTCTCGCGGCGAGCGCTCGGTGACCGCGGAGAGCGCAAGATCGTCGATCTAGTATTCGTGCCGCCATTGTGGTGAATTCCCCGATCCGGCGGCATCACGCATTGTCAAGGGCTGCCGGGATCCCTACAGTTGCCCGCCTGACGCCGGGGAGTGAATCACGGACCTTCCTTGGAGCCGGTACATCAACTGTCATCTCCTTCGAGGAGCAGACCTTGTTCGGAATAGTCAGGACCAATGCCCGTTTTCGCGCCGCACTCGCTCTCGCGGTCGTCACGGTCGTAACCGGTTGCGGCGCGCTCGGCGCGACCGGCTCGAGCACGTCGTCGAGCGGCAGCGGGCTGGAGAAGTCGGCGCTGAAGGTCTCGATCCTGCCCACCACCGACCTCGCACCGTTCTGGCTGGCCCAGGACGAGGGCTACTTCCAGGCCGAGGGACTCTCCGTCGAGTCCGTCATCGCCGCCAGCGGCCAGGCCTCGTTGTCGAAGTCGATCTCGGGCGACGTCGACATCGCGTTCTCGACCTACCCGCCGTTCTTCACCGCCCGCAGCACCGGCGCCGCCGACATGCAGCTGGTCGCCGACGCGACGTCGGTCAACGCCAAGTCCAACGCGATCGTCACGGTCCCGAATTCGCCGGTGAAAACAATCACCGACCTGGCCACCGCGAAGATCGCCATCACGGCCAAGAACACCGCTTCGGATCTCCTCACCCGTTCGATCATGCAAGATCACAACGTCGATTTCAGCAAGGTGAAATGGGTGCTCATCCCGCTGCCCAACATCGCCGCGGCGCTGCAGCAGGGCCAGGCCGACGCCGCGTACCTGCCGGAGCCCTACATCACGCAGGCCGCCAAGACGGCCGGCGCGATCCCGGTGATCGACATCAACAGCGGCGCGACCCAGGACTTCCCGCTGACCGGCTACGGTGCGACGCGGAAGTGGGTGAAGGAGAACCCGAAGACCCTGGCCGCGTTCCAGCGCGCCATGCAGAAGGCGACGCACGACGCCCTGTTCGACCGCGCCAAGGTCGAGCCACTGCTGGTGCGGTTCGCCAAGATCGACGAGGACACCGCCAAGCTGCTCACCCTGCCGGGCTACGGCGCGGTCCTGGATTCCCGCCGCCTGCAACGGGTTCCCGACCTGCTGCTGCAGCTCGGCGCGATCCCGTCGCCGATCGACGTCAACTCGATGATCGGCCCCCAGGCCGGTAGGTGAGCGGAGGTGCCGCGCTAGCCGAGGCTCTCGTAGGGATCGGCGGGCGGCGCGACGGGCCGGGCCCGGCCGACGTCGACGAACGGGATGGTGCCGCCGTTGACCGGGTCCGTGGCCTGCCGGCCGGTGTACGCGCCGGTGACCTCCAGCCACGCATCGGGCGGCAGCACCGGCGGAACGCGGCCGGTCAGGCCGACCTTCACCGGCTGGGCGTCGGCCGCGCAGCAGTTCAGCAGCATCCGGACCAGGTACGGCGTGCCGTCGCGGTCGAAGGCCACGAACCCGGTGATCGTGACGGTCCGGCCGGCCAGCGACCGGCCGTGGTCGTAGACCGCGCGGTCCGCGTAGTCGATCATCGTCAGGCGGACGGGGTTGCCGTCCGGGAGCGGGGCGAGGATCCGCGGCGCCGTCACCGCCGTGCCGGCGCGCATCGCGCTGTAGGACCCCAAAGCCGGTGGTGCGGCGAGGATCAGCGCGAACACCGGCAGCACCAGCAGCCACGAAACGCGCGGCGCCGGATGCCCGCCCGGGCGCCGCCGGGCGTACCAGGCGGTCGCGACGGCCGCGACCACCAGCACCGCGCCCGCGGCCAGCACCAGCGGTTGCAGGCCGGCCTTGACGTACCGCAGGTACAGCCCGGTGAGGCCGGCGTGCAGCAGGACGCCGCCGACCAGGAACAGCAGGATCGCCTGCACGGTCCGGTTCACCGCAGCACCGCCCCGGTCACGACCGCGGCCGCCACGGCCACGACGAAGGTCACCGGCGCGAACCGCAGCGCGAACCCGCGGCCGAACGTGGCGGCCTGCATGCCGAACAGCTTGAGGTCGATCATCGGGCCGACGACCAGGAAGGCCAGCCGTGCCGTCGGTGAGAACTGCGTCAGCGACGAAGCGACGAACGCGTCGGCCTCCGAGCAGATCGACAGGAGCACCGCGAGGGCCGACAGGGCCAGGACCGCGACGACCGGGTGGCCGGCCGCGGCGTGCAGCCAGGAGGCGGGCACCACGGCCTTCAGGGTCGCGGCGGCCATCGCGCCGCCGACGAGGAACCCGCCCGCGTGCATGACGTCGTGCCGCACCGATCCCCAGAACGCCTCTCCCCGGCCGCCGCCCGCGCCGTGGTCGTGCGCGCGGGGCCGCAGCCAGTCCGGACGGCCGAGCCGCTGCCACAGCCAGCCCATCACGCACGACGCCGCGAGGCTCGCGGCGAACCGGGCGACGACCATCCGCGGCTGGCCGGGGAAGGCGACCGCCGTCGCGGTCAGCACCACCGGGTTGATCGCGGGTGCCGACAGCAGGAACGCCACCGCGGCCGACGGCTGCACGCCGCCGCGCACCAGCGCCCCGGCCACGGGCACCGACGCGCATTCGCAGCCGGGCAGGACCGCCCCGGCCAGCCCGGCGGCCGGCACCGCCAGCAACGGCCGTTTCGGCAGCACGCGCGTGAAGAACGACGGCGGCACGAAGACCGCGAGCCCGGCCGAGAGCAGCACGCCGAGGACGAGGAACGGCAGCGCCTGGACGATTACCGCCACGAACACCGTCATCCAGCTCTGCATGACCGGGGTGGACAACAGGCGCCGAACCGGGCCCTGCGCCAGGAACCCGGCCAACAGGACCAACGTCAGGACGAGCACCGGATCGACGTTCCAGCCCGGCGTTTCGCCCGGGTTCCGGCGTTCTTCGATGGCAGCCAACGGCGATCTCCCGTACTTCCGCTCCACACCCGCCCCTCTACACGGGCCGGGGAGGCGTCCGGTTCACCAGCGGCAGTGACCACTGTGGACTCCAGCGACGGACGCCGGCAGCGACCGCAGCGGGCGTCGATCGCCCCCGTTGCCGTGGCTCCCCAAACCTGAACGTGACTTTGTTTCATGTTTGGCTTACGCTGAGCCGATGACCCAGGACAGCGCGCTCCTGCAGGCCGAGCGGCGGGCCGTCGTCGCCGCCTGTCACGACCTGGCCGGCGCCGGGCTGCTGATCGGCACCGCCGGCAACGTCAGCGTGCGCGCCGGGGAGCACGTCGCCGTGACCGCCACCGGCGTCGTGCTCGGGCGGGCCACCGCGGACCAGGTCACCGTCGTCGACCTCGACGGGACCGTGGTCGCCGGGGACCTCGCGCCGACCTCGGAACTCGAACTGCACCTCGGGATCTACCGCCGCTCCGGCGCCGCCGCGGTCGTGCACACCCACTCGCCGCAGGCCACCGCCGTGTCGCTCGTGCTCGACGAACTCCCGTGCGTGCACTACCAGCAGCTCCTGCTCGGCGGGGCCATCCGCGTCGCACCCTTCGCCGTCTTCGGCAGCGACGAGCTCGCCGAGCACGTCTGGACCGCGCTGGACGGCAAGTCGGCGGCGCTGATGGCCAACCACGGCGCCGTCGTGCACGGCCCGACGCTGCAGGCCGCGGTGGACAACGCGCTGCTGCTCGAGTGGGCCTGCGAGCTCTACCGGAACGCCGCCGCGATCGGCACCCCCCGGACCCTGGACGCCGCCCAGCAGACCGCGGTGGCCGAAGCCGCGCTGCGACGCGGTTACGGCAGCACCAAACGGATCGAGGAGGATCGGTGACGCAAACGGTGATCACGCTCGGCGCGCACGTGTTCGACGTGCAGGTCCGGCCGGTCGAGGCCATCCCGGACGGGCAGGGCGCCGCCCTGGTCGAGCAGATCCGCTTCGGCCCGGCCGGCACCGCCGCCGGCACCGCGCTGACGCTGGCGAAGCTCGGCGCGACCGTCCGCACCGCCGGCGCGATCGGCACCGACCCCATCGGCGACCTGCTGCTGGCCATGCTCGCCAAGTTCGGGATCGACACGTCCCTGGTCGTCCGCCGCGAAGCCGTGCAGACCTCGGCGTCGGTGCTGCCCATCCGCCCGGACGGCAGCCGTCCGGCCTTCCACGTCCCCGGCGCGAACCTCACCTACGGTCCCGACGACATCGCCGAAGCCGAAGTCGCCCGGGCGACCCATCTGCACCTCGGCGCGCCCGAGCTGATGGGCGGGGACAACGCGGCGAAGATCCTTTCCCCCGCGCGGGCGGCCGGCGTGGTCACCTCGGCCGACCTGCTCGCCCCGGGCGACCCCGGCGTCCTCGCCTGGATCGCGCCGGCCCTGCCGCACCTCGACTACCTGCTGCCCAACGCACAGCAGGTCCTCGGGCTCACCGGCGCCGACACCCTCGAAGACGGCGCTCGCGCGCTGATCACCCACGGCGTCGGCTGCGTCGCCGTCACCCGGGACGCCCGCGGCGCCCTGGTGATCACGGCGGACGAGGTGATCGCCGTCCCCGCGTTCGCGGTCGACGTCGTCGACACCACCGGCTGCGGGGACGCCTTCTCCGCCGGTTTCCTCCGCGGCGTCGGTCTCGGCCGGTCCCCGCGGGACGCCGCCGTGCTCGGCTCCGCCGCCGCGGCCCTGGTCGCCCAGGGCCTGGGCAGCGACCACGGCGAGTTCGACCTGGCCGCCGCCGACGCCTTCGCCGCGGCCACGCCGACGCTGGAGGCCGCCGATGCGCCGCACTGACGTCGTCGTGGTCGGCGCGGGCCTGGCCGGGCTCACCACCGCCCGCGAGCTGACCGCGGCCGGCCGGGACGTCGTCGTCCTGGAGGCCCGCGACCGGGTCGGCGGCCGCACCCTGAACCACGACCTCGGCGACGGCAAGGTGGTCGAGGCGGGCGGGCAGTTCGCCGGCCCCACCCAGGACCACGTCCTCGCGCTGGCCAAGCAGGTCGGCGTCGAGACGTTCCCCGCCCACACCCGGGGAGCGTCGGTCTACGTCCACGGCGACCGGGCCCGCCGGTACCGCGGCGACATCCCGCCCGATCCCCTGGCCCTGCCCGATCTCGGCATCGCCATGCGGCGGATCGACCAGCTGGCCCGGAAGATCCCCCTCGACGCGCCGTGGCGCGCCCCCAAGGCGCGGGCGTGGGACAGCGTGACGTTCGAAAGCTGGCTCCGGCACACCACGGCCGGCACCGGCGCGCTCGACCTGGTCAACGTGCTGCTCGGCTCGGCCTTCGGCGGCAGTGCCGCCGACACCTCCCTGCTCTACAGCCTCTGGTACATCGCGGGGTTCGGCAACGAAACCACGCCCGGCACGCTGGAACGCGGCATCGGCGTCACCGGCGGCGCGCAGGAATCCCGCTTCGCCGGCGGCTCCCAGCTGATCTCGCAGCGCATCGCCGAGGAGCTCGACGGCCGCGTGGTGCTCGGCGCCCCGGTGCGGGCGATCGAGCAGGACGCGGGCTCGGTGACCGTCAAGTCCGATGTGGACACCTGGCACGCGCGGCACGTCGTCGTCGCCGTCCCGCCCGCGCTGGCCACCCGGATCTCCTGGCGCCCGCTGCTGCCACCGCAGCAGGACGCGCTGTTCTCCCGGATGGCCTTCGGCGCGCTGATGAAGTGCGAAGCCGTCTACCCCGAGCCGTTCTGGCGCGCCGACGGGCTCAACGGCCAGGCCGTGTTCCGGCACCCCTCCCCGATCTGCTCCATGTTCGACAACTCCCCGCCCGACGGCGAACCCGGTGTCCTCATGGGTTTCCTCGGCGGCCCGCAGTGGCACCTCTGGGCGGCCCGGCCGCCCCGCGAACGACGTGCCGCCGTCCTGCGCGCCTTCGCCGCCGCCGTCGGGAAGCCCGCGCTGCGGCCGGTGGAGTACTTCGAACAGGACTGGGTCGGCGAAGAATGGACCCGCGGCGGGCCGACGTCCGTGCCCGGGACCGGCGTGCTGACCGAGCTCGGCCCCTGGCGCGACCGGCCGTTCGGCCGGGTGCACTGGGCGGGCGCCGAGCACTCCGACCACTGGAACGGATACCTGGACGGCGCGGTCCGCTCCGGCGAGACCGCCGCCCGCGCCGTCCTCGGCCACGGGTGAAGGGGACGTTGGTGCGCGACTACACCGTTTCCGAGCAGGCGATCATCCCCCACCCGGTCCGGCGGGTGTGGGACGTGATCTCCGCGACCCACCGCTACGCCGAGTGGGTCCCGACGGTCCTGGAGGTGACCGACCACCACGGCACCGCGAAGCTCGGCCGGACCTACCGCGAGCACAACAAGTCGCTCGGCCCGCTGACCACCCGGTCCGTCTGGACGGTCCGCGAGATCGAGCCCCTGGCCCGCCGGGTCGACACGGGCGTCGGCTTCGCGCCGCTTCAGGACCTGACCAACGTGTTCGAGTTCGAGCCGATCATCCGCGGCGACGGGTCGGAGAGCACGCTGATGACGTACGCGGTCCAGTACCGCCTCGGCCTGGGGCCGCTCGGGCCGCTGGTGCACCGCATCGTCGCGGCGGGCCTGCGGGCCGACATGACGCGGGCGATGGACAACCTCGCCGACGTCATCCTCGCCGAGGGGGTGCCCTCCTAGGGCCGGCCGTGCAACCCGGGGGCCGGCCCGTTCCGTCTTCGGGGCAACGGACCGAAGGAGGCATCCCATGCGAAGGCTGTCCGCGCTCTCCGGCGTGCTCGTCGTCGCCCTGAGCGCCGTGGCCTGCGGCGCCGACGCCCGGCCCGCGTCGGCCGACCCGCTGTGCGCCGCCTCCTACGAACCCCGCGAACTCGTCGTCAGCGGGCCGCTGTACCCGCCGTTGCCCGGCCCGGCGGACGGCACGCGCGGTGAAGACCGCAGCACCGACGCGGCCGCGATCAAGAAGGTCGCCGCCGCGGCGTGCGAGCTGCCGGAAGCGCCGGCCGACCCGGTCTGCACGGCGGACCTGGGACCGAGCTACCGGCTGCGGTTCACCGACACCCGGAACCGGACCACGACCCTCACCGCGGCCGCGTTCGGCTGCCGGTTCGTCGAAGGACTCGGAACCAAGCGGGTCGACGCGCGGCCGCTCTGGGACGCGCTGGCCGCGGCCGGCCTGCCCGCGCCGCGGGGCCGCTGAACCCACCATCCACATCGGACACACACCGGACCAGCGCGGACAGTGGTCCGGCTACGAAAGGGCACCGTCGAGGGCCGTCCGTACCCGACCCGGCCCGCGGGATGTTGACCCCGCCGGACCACGTACCTACCGTCCGGGCACCGTTTCCGCTTTCGAGGAGGTGCCATGCTGTCGAGGCGTACGTTCGTCACCAGCCTGGTCGCCGCCGCGGCGAGCACGCCGCTGTGGTCCGCCGTCACCGCGCCGGGCGCCCGCGCCGCCGCGGCCCTGCCGTTGACGCTCAAGAACAATTCGGGCAGCGGCACCGTCTACGCCTACATCAGCGGCGCGGACACCGCGGGCCGCCCCGGCTTCGTCACGGCCGACGGGCGGTTCCAGCCGCTGGCCAACCCGTCGGCGCCGGTGACGCCGATCCCCGACTACGCGATTCCGCTCGGCGGATCGGGTTCCCAGGTCACCGTGACGCTGACCGACTACCTCATCGGCGGCCGGGTGTGGTTCTCGGTCGGCAAGAAGATCCAGTTCTTCGTCAACCCCGGCCCCGGTCTGGTGCAGCCCGGGTTCGCCACCGCGGACCCGAACTGGCAGACGAACTGGACGTTCTGCGAGTTCACCTACAACAGCGCGAACCTCTACGCGAACATCAGCTACGTCGACATGGTGGCGCTGCCGGTTTCGATGGCCACCACCGGCGCGGCGGGCGCGCAGTCGGTCAGCCCGCTGCCCAACGGCGCCCTCGGCAGCATCGCGGACGGCCTGCGCGCGCAGCACAACGCCGACGGCGCGCCGTGGGACCGGCTGGTCGTCACCGACGGCTCCGGCCAGGTCGTGCGCGTGCTCGCCCCCGGCCACTCCCCGGTCGACTTCGGCGGCTACTGGACCAACTACCTCAACGCCGTCTGGGACCACTACCGCACGACGCCGCTGACGATCAACGGCCAAGGCGGTATCGGCTCCTACACCGGCACGGTCAGCGGGGACGCGATCGTGTTCGCCGGCCTGAACACCAATGGCGTGCCGTTCACCAAGCCGAGCGCGGCGGACATCTTCGGCTGCGCGAGCGGGCCGCTGTACAACTCGGGCAGCGACGCCCGCGGCGCGGTCGCCGCCCGGCTGGCCGCCGCCCTGAACCGCAGCAGCCTGCTGGTGGCCGGCGGCAACAACCAGCCCGACGGCGTCCCGCCTTCGCAGTACTACCGCGACGCCACCACGAACCACTACGCGCGCCTGGTGCACCAGTACGCGTCGATCGGCTACGCCTTCCCGTACGACGACGTCGGCCCGACCGGCGCCCAGCCGGTCGACGGCCACCTCCAGGACCCGGCCCCGACGTCCTGGACGGTCGCGCTCGGCCCGGGCGCGGGCGGTGGCACCACCCCGCCCGGCTCGGGCGGCACGAGCGCGTACTCGACGATCCAGGCGGAGGCCTACAACGCCCAGAACGGCACCCAGAACGAGTCGTGCGCCGACACCGGCGGCGGCGTGGACGTCGGCTGGATCGCCGACGGCGACTGGCTGAAGTACGCCCGCGTCGACTTCGGGCCGAGCACGCCGCACCAGTTCGTCGCCCGCCTCGCGTCGGGCGCGGCGGCCGGTGTCAGCGGCGCCATCCGGGCCCGCCTGGACAGCGTGACGGGCCCGGTGATCGCGGAAATCGACTTCGCGAACAACGGCGGCTGGCAGCAGTGGCAGACGGTGCCGGCCAACATCGTCGCGTCCGCCACCGGCGTCCACGACCTCTACCTGACCTTCTCCGGGAGTTCGGCGGACTTCGTCAACGTCAACTGGTTCACCTTCACCCGCTAGGTGTATTCGGCCAGGACATTGGCAGCGGAAGGGGCTCGGGTTGACGTGGGAAGAGCCTCCGGTCGAGGTGTGGCTTGTCCAGGAGCCGTCTCGACCGGAGGCTTTCGTGTCTCGCCGGCTGCGCTGGACGACTACATCCACTCCGAGATCCACCGGGACGAGAAAGGCCCGGCCTGCGCCGGCTTCCTCACCGGGGCGATCGCCTGCTTCGCCGTTACCCTCACCCGCTAAGCAGGCTCCGGGACGACGACGACCTTGCCGTGCACCCCGCCTTCGGCGGCGCGGGCGTGCAGGGCGGGCAAGCCGGCCAGGGGCACCCGTTCGGCGACGTCGATCCGCAGCTCGCCGTGGTCGACCAGGTCGACCAGCCGGGACAGCTGCTCGGCGTCGCTGCGGACGAACAGGTCGATGCCGCGGATGCCGCGCTCCTCGTCGGACGGGGCCGGCATCCACACCGTCGTGTTCACCAGGGCACCGCCCGGGCGGATCAGCGTCAGCAGCGCCGCCAGCCGCTCCGGGGTGATCGGGGCGAGGTTCAGCACGAGGTCGACCGGCTCGGTCACCACCGCCGCCACGTCGCCGGTGGTGCGGTCGACGGCGATCACCTCGGCACCGGCGTTTCCGGCCAGCTGCACCGCATACCCGCCGACCGCGCCCCGGGCGCCGTTGACCAGTACGCGCTGCCCGGCCGTCAGCTTGCCGTGGTCGAACAGGGCCTGGTACGCGGTCAGCCCCACCAGCGGCAACGCGGCGGCGTCGGCCAGCGGGACGTTCTCGGGCGCCCGGGTCAGCACGTCGGCCGGGGCCAGGACGTACTCCGCGGCGGCGCCGGGGCCGTCCATCGGCAGGAAGCCGATGACTGCGGTGCCGGTCTCCGGGCCGGTCACGCCCTCGCCCAGCGCGTCGACCGTGCCGGCGACGTCGATGCCGGGCGTGTGGGGCAGCGCGACCGGGATCGGCCCCTGCATGAACCCGCCGCGGATGTTGCCGTCGACGGGGTTGAACGACGTCGCCGCGACCCGGATCCGGACCTGCCCGGCCCCGGGGACGGGCCGGTCCACGTCCTCGTAGCGCAGGACGCCGGGATCGCCGTACTCGTGGAACCGCACTGCCTTCATCGGGTTGCTCGCCTTCGTCCGTGATCCACTTCGCCCCCAGGATCGCGGCCGCAGGCCGGTTCAGCCTGGGCCGGTTTGGCCCACCCTGACGACGGACGGCGGCCCGGCGGCGGCGACGACCTCGCCGAGCAGGGCCGCGTCGCGCGACCCGGGTGCCGCGGTGAGGACCACCGCCATCAGGTCGTCCCCCGGTACTTCCAGGAGGTTGCCGTCGAGGGTGAGGTCAGCGCCGTCGGGATGCCGGAACACGGCCCGGTTTTCGTACGTGCGCACCGGTTCGGGCGTCCGCCACAGGGTGTCGAACGACCGGCTCGTCGTGCGCAGCTCGTCGACGAGCCCGGCGAGGGAGGCGTCCCCGGGGTAGCGCAGGGCGGTGTCCCGCAGCCGGCCGGCGAGCATCGCCCGGAACGCGGCCGCGCGGTCGTCGTCCCGGCTGATCCCGCGGGGTGCGTTGCGGAAGGTGCGCCAGGCGACGTTCCAGTCCCGGGCGTGCCCGGTCGGGCCGCCGGCCTGCAGCGCGAACCACGCGCCGTTGACGGCGAGCACGTTCCAGGCCGCGTCGGCCAGGAAGGCCGGGGTGTGGGGGAACCGCTCCAGCAGCCGCACGGCCGCCGCCCCGGCCTCGCGCGGCACCTGCCCGTCGACCGCGGCGTACCCGGCCAGCGCGCAGAGCCGCTCGTAGTCCGCCCGCCCGAGCCGCAACGCGCCGGCGATGGCGGCCACCACCCCGGCCGACGGGTGGCGGCGCCCCTGCTCCAGCCGCCGCACGTAGTCCGCCGACACCCCGGCCAGCTCGGCGAGCTCCTCCCGCCGCAGCCCGCGGGTCCGCCGCCGTCCGGCCGGGAGCCCGGCAGCGGCGGGATCGGTGTTTTCGCGCAGCCGCCGCACCGCCGTGCCGAGTTCGTGCAAAGCCATGGCGCCAGGGTATCCGGTCGCCGGGCTCCTTTGTGGACAGTTCGGCGCGTGACCCGCCGCGCCGGGCCGGTGACGGCCGACCGGTCACGCGTGGCCGGTCCACGACCTGGTCTCCCGCCGCTTCCCCGGTCATCATGGAACTCGCGGCAGCGCAGGAAGGACGGGGAGGGCGATTGACCGAGCACTGGGGCGCACTGCTCCGCCGGCACCGGACCCGCGCGGGCTTCACCCAGGAACACCTGGCCGAAGCCGCCGGGGTGTCGATCCGGACCCTGCGGCGGTGGGAGACCGGCGACCGGGGGCACCCGCACGGGCCGTCCGTGCGGCGCGTCGCCCAGGTCCTGGACCTGTCGGCGAGCGAACGCGACCAGCTGCTCGCCCTGGCGGACGGCCCGGAGCCGCCGCCGGGGCGCGCCTTCGCACCGCCGCGGCTGCGCCCCTTCGATGCCGGGCTGTTCGTCGGCCGGACCGCGGAACTCGACGCCCTGACGGCGAAGCTGACCGGGCCCCGCAGCACCGGCATCGTCGTCGTCGACGGCCCGCGCGGCATCGGCAAGTCGTTCCTGGCACTGCGGTGGGCCGCCGCGCACACCACGGACTTCCCGGACGGCCTGCTCCACGCCGACCTGTGGGGCTCGCGAACCGACCTCGGTGCGCAGGCCCCGTCCGACGTGCTGCGCGACTTCCTCCTCTCGCTGGGCGTCACGCCCGCCGAAGTTCCGGGCGGCAGCGACGAGCGGGCCGCGCTCTACCGGAGCGTGGTGGCAGGCAAGCAGTTGCTCGTCGTGCTGGACGACGCCCGGGACTCCAACCAGGTGCAGCCCCTGCTGCCGGGGGCCGGCGCCGTCCTGATCACCAGCCGGCACCGGCTCAACAGCCTCGTCGTCAGGGCCGGCGCGGACAGCGTCACGCTCGCGCCGATGCCGGACACCGACGCGCGGGAGCTGCTCGCCGGTTCGATCGGGGCGCGCAGCGACGGCGCGGACGAGCTCCTGGAGTTCTGCGCCGGGCAACCCCTGGTGCTCAGCGCCGTCGCGGCCCGCGCGGCCGCGCACCCCGAACGCGACCTGCGCGCCCTGACCGAAGAACTCCGCGAGCTGGCGGCGGCGTCCCCGGCGCCGCACGACCGGACGTCCGGCCTCGCCGCCGTCCTGGGCGAGTACCACCCGGACGTCGAGCTGATGGAGCTGGGCTCCGACCTGATGACCCAGGCCCACCAGCTCAACGAACTGGGCCGGCCCGAGGAAGCGCTGTCGGCGCTCACCGACGCGGAGGCCGTCTTCCGGCAGCTGGACCGGCAGAGCCCGCGGTACTACCAGGCCGGGATGCTGGCCGAGTGCCTCATCACCAAGTCACTGCAGCTGCTCGGCCTCGGCTTCGCCGAGGAAGGGGTCAAGGCCAGTGCCGAGGCCGTGGCGCTGCGCCGCCCGCGGGACGACGGTCCCGGGCCTTCGATCCCGACCGGAGCCGCGCTGCGGATGCTGGCGAACGGCCTGAGCAACCACGCCGTGCTGCTGTGCACGGTGGGCCGCCCGGAGGAAGCCCTGGCGGCGCTGTCGGAGGTGGTCGAGCTGCGCAAGCGGTTCATCACCGGGAAGCAGGCCGGGCGGGCCGTGTCGGCGAGGGGGTGACACGGCCCGTCCGGCCACGGTGGACGGTGTCCGGGCTCAGCTCACCTGCAGGTCGATGCAGGCGTAGAAGGCGTTCGACGTGTCGGCGATGTTCCACACCGCCAGGACCGTCTGGCGGCCCGTGCGGTTGCCCAGGTTCACCTGGTGCGCGACCGTCGACGGCGGCTGCTGGTCGTTGCCGCTCACCTCCGCGATCTTCTGGCCGCCGATGAAGTACTGGTAGTTCGACGTGCGGTGGCGGGCGGTGAACGTCCAGTTGAAGGTCACCGTGCGGCCGACGTTCGCGGCGCGCCAGCCCTTGCCGTTGTCGTTGAGTTCGGCGAACTGGGCCACGCCGCCGTTGCAGGACCGCAGGCCCTTGGGCCCTTCGACGCTCTGGGGTTCGTACTGGATCTGCCCGCACTGGACGATGTGCTGGGCGCACTGCGCCTGCCGGCTGGCGGGCGAGCTGACGTAGCCGTGCGCGCTCGCGATCCCGGCGGGGTTGAGCACCACCAGCACCGGGGCCAGGAGGGTGCCCACGGCGGCCGCGACCAGTTTGCGATTCATCCCAAGCTCCTTCGGGGACAGGCTCGCCTCCCCGCCGCCGGGCACGGCGAAACCGCGGCCCCGGCCTCGCTGGGAGGTCCGCCGCGACGGGAAGGGTTACGAGCGAAGGAAAATTGTGGTCTAGACCATACGTCGAAACGTTACTCAGGTCAACGGCTGGCAAAGTCAGGGCCAATGTTGGTAAGGCGCCAACTGTCACCCGGTGTTCCGTTGAGCGGGACCGGGCCCGCCGGACCGGCGGTGGGCCGCGAGGCGCGTGCCTCTAGGATCACGCCGGTGACCACCTACGACGACACCTTCGAGCACCTCGACCCCTCGGCCCTGCCGGAGCGGCAGCAGCGGATCCTGGTCGCGATCCGGGACTGGGTGGTCCAGCACGGCTACTCCCCCAGCACGCGCGAAATCGGCGAGGCCGTCGGCCTGCAGTCGACGTCGTCGGTCTCGAAGCACCTGGCCAGCCTCGAAGACAAGGGCTTCCTGCGCCGCGGCACCGGAGTGTCGCGCCCGATCGACGTGCGCGCGTTCCTGAACGGCACGGCGGCCGCCGAAGACGGCGATTCGGTGCCGGTGCCCGTCGTCGGCGACATCGCGGCCGGCACGCCGATCTCGGCGGTCGAGCACACCGACGACGTCCTCAAGCTGCCCCGCGACCTCACCGGCCGCGGCACGGTGTTCGGCCTGCGCGTCCGCGGCGACTCGATGATCGACGCGGCCATCTGCGACGGCGACATCGTCGTGGTCAAGCAGCAGTCCGAGGCCCACTCGGGCCAGATCGTCGCGGCGATGATCGACGAAGAGGCGACGGTCAAGGTCTACCGCCGCCGCGACGGCCACGTGTACCTCGAGCCCCGCAACCCGGCCTACGACGTCATCGACGGCGACCGCGCGGTGATCCTCGGCGCGGTGGTGTCGGTGCTGCGGAGCGTCTGACTCACCAGGTGACGGGCAGCTCGTACACGCCGTACACCGACCCGTCGTGCTTGAACGGGATCTTCTCGACGTCGGTGGCCAGCGACAGCGTCGGGATCCGCCGGTACAGCGTGCTGTAGACGACCTGCAGCTCCAGCCGGGCCAGCGGCTGGCCGAGGCACTGGTGGACGCCGAAGCCGAAGGCCACGTGGCGGTGCGCGTCGCGGGTCAGGTCCAGCCGGTCGCCGTCCGGGAAGACCTCCGGGTCCCGGTTGGCGATGTCGTTCGCCATGATCAGGCCCTCGCCCGCGCGGACGGTCTGCCCGGCGATCTCGATGTCTTCCAGCGCGACGCGGCGGCGTCCGTTGTGCGTGATGTTCAGGTAGCGCAGCAGTTCCTCGACCGCCGACGCGACCAGCGCCGGGTCGTCGGACTCGCGCAGCAGCGCCAGCTGGTCCGGGTGCTCCAGCAGGGCCAGGGTGCCGAGCGCGATCATGTTCGCCGTCGTTTCGTGGCCGGCGATCAGCAGCAGGACGCCCATCTGCGCCGCCTCGACCCGAGTCAGCTCCCCCGCCGCGACGCGCGCGGCCAGTCCGGACAGCAGGTCGTCTCCCGGGTTTTCGAGCTTCGATCCCACCAGCTCGTCGAGGTAGCCGATCAGCGCCCGGTGCCCGGCGGCCCGCTCCTCCGGCCGGGCGTCCCGGCGGATGATGACCTTGCTGTTCTCCTGGAAGAAGTCGTGATCGGCGTACGGGACACCCAGCAGCTCGCAGATCACCAGGGACGGCACCGGCAGCGCGAACGCCTCGACCAGGTCCACCGGTTTCGGCCCGGCCAGCAGCTCGTCGATCAGGTCGTCGACGATCTTCTGCACCGCCGGGCGCATCGCGGCGACCCGGCGGATGGTGAACGGCGCCGTCACCATCTTGCGCAGCCGCGCGTGCTCGGGGTTGTCCATCAGGATGAAGCTGATGCCGGTGCCGCCCTTCGGCAGCGGCGCGGGGCTCGGGTACCCGGGCCGCGTGATGTCGGCGCTGATCCGGGGATCGGCGAGCAGCGACCGCTGGTCGGCGTAGCGGGTCACCAGCCACGGCGTGCTGCCGTCCCACAGCCGGACGCGGGCGAGCGGGCGCTCCTCCTGCAACGCGCGGGCGGCCGGCGGCGGGTCGAACGGGCAGCCCGCGGCCCGGGTCATCGGGAACTCGGGGATCTCGGTCGTCGTCATCGTTCCTCCGCCGTCGCCGTCAGTTCGTGATCAGTCAACCGAAGACTGCTAGGCTAAGTCAAGCGACTGATTTAATTCAACGTCCTGGGAGGACCCACCCGTGTCCGATCCGTCCAGAGCCGCCGGGGAGGCGTCGCCGCGCGCGAACCTCGTCGTCGCGGTCCTCGCCCTCGCGGGCATCACCGTCTCGCTGATGCAGACGCTGGTCATCCCGCTGATCCCGGCACTGCCCGGGCTGCTGCACGCCTCCGCGGCCGACGCCACCTGGGCCATCACCGCCACCCTGCTCGCGGGCGCGGTGGCGACGCCGACCATGGGCCGGCTCGGCGACATGTACGGGAAACGGCGGATGCTGCTGATCAGCCTCGGCGCGCTGGTCGCGGGCTCGACGATCGGCGCGCTCTCCGACAGCCTGGTGCCGATGGTCGCCGGGCGGACGCTGCAGGGCCTGGCCGCCGGCGTCATCCCGCTCGGGATCAGCATCATGCGCGACGAGCTGCCGGCCGAGCGGCTCGGTTCCGCCACGGCGCTGATGAGCGCGTCGCTCGGCGTCGGCGGCGCGCTGGGCCTGCCCGCGGCGGCGCTGCTGGCCGAAAACGCCGACTGGCACGCGCTCTTCTGGACCGCGGCCGGGCTCGGCGTGGTGGTGACGGCGCTGGTCGTCGCGCTGGTGCCGGAGTCGCCGGTGCGCACCGGCGGCCGGTTCGACGTGCCGGGCGCGGCGGGGCTCTCGATCGCGCTCGTGTGCTTGCTGCTGGCCATCTCGAAGGGCGCCGACTGGGGCTGGGGCAGTGCGGCGACGCTGGGCCTGTTCGCGGCCGCCGCCGTCGTCCTGTTCCTGTGGGGCCGCTGGGAGCTGCGGACCGCGCAGCCGCTGATGGACCTGCGGACGACCGCGCGGCGCCAGGTCCTGCTGACCAACATCGCCTCCGCGGTGTTCGGCTTCGCGATGTTCGCGATGTCTCTGGTCCTGCCGCAGCTGCTGCAGCTGCCGGCGGCCACCGGGTACGGCCTCGGGAAGTCGATGCTGGCGGTGGGCCTGGTGATGGCACCGTCGGGGCTGGTGATGATGGCGCTGGCCCCGGTGTCGGCCCGCATTTCGGCGACCCGCGGGCCGAAGACGACGCTGATGCTCGGCGCGGTGGTCGTCGCCGCGGGGTACGGCCTCGGCGTCGTGCTGATGAGCGCGACCTGGCACCTGGTGCTGATCTCGAGCATCATCGGCGCCGGGATCGGGCTCGCCTACGGGGCGATGCCCGCGCTGGTGATGGGGGCCGTGCCGGTGTCGGAGACCGCGGCCGCCAACAGCCTCAACACGCTGATGCGATCGATCGGGACGTCGGTGTCCAGCGCCACGGCCGGGCTGGTCCTGGCGAGGCTGACGATCTCGTTCGGGCCGGCGACCCTGCCGTCGCAGAACGGGTTCCGGCTCGTGCTGGGCATGGGTTCGGCGGCGGCGCTGATCGCGCTGGCCGTGGCGGCGTTCCTGCCGCGGCGGTCGCCGGTCGCCACCCGGGAGCCGGCCGTCGCGGCCGCGCGCTGACCGCGGCCCGGCCGGGCCACGACGGTCCGGCACCGACCTTGGGGAGCCTGGCATGACGAAGAACGCATTGGTGACGGGAGCTTCGCGGGGCATCGGGCGGGCGATCGCGCTGCGGCTGGCCGCGGACGGGGCGGTGGTCGCCGTGCACCACGGGGGCAACGAGGGCGCGGCCAAGGAAACCGTGTCACTGATCGAGGACGCCGGCGGGCACGCCTTCCCTGTGGCGGCCCGGTTCGGCGAGGCCGGCGCCGTCGAGCGGCTGGTGGACGCGGTGACCTCGGCATTCGGGGACGGTTTGGACATCCTCGTCAACAACGCGGGGATCAGCTCGCACAGCTCGATCGGGGAACTGACCGAGGAGGAGCTGGATCGGCTGCTGGCGGTGAACGTCAAAGCGCCGATGCTGCTCGTTGCTGCCGGTGCTGAACGAGGGTGGCCGGGTGGTGATGGTGGGGTCGATGGCCACGCGCATCGCCGTTCAGTCGCAGATCGGGTACACGGTGAGCAAAGCCGCGGTCGAGGCGTTGGCACCGACGCTCGCCAGCGAGCTCGGGCACCGGGGGATCACGGTCAACACTGTGGCACCCGGTCCAATCAGGACGGACATGACCGAGGCTGTCCTGGCGATTCCCGAGGCCGCCGCGGGTTTGGCGGCGATGACGGCACTGGGTCGGGTCGGGGACCCGGAGGACGTCGCCGAGGTGGTGGGATTTCTGGCCGGACCCGGAGGACAGTGGATCACCGGCCGGACCTTGGATGTGTCCGGAGGCACTTTTCTCGGCCCCATTTCGGTGGGGTGACCGGCTTCGCCGTGTCGTCCCTTCGATCACGCGTGTCGTCCCTCTGATCACGCGTGTTGACCCTTCAATCACGCGTGATGTCTCTCTGATCACGTGTGACGCCTTTGCGGCTTTGTTTGATCTCGTTTTTGAGGGTGCCTTGGGGACCTTCTGCCGGCCCGATCGCCGGATTGTTCAACGGCCGTCACGCCGCGTCAAGGCGGGAAAGCGTGCCTTGACCCGGCGTGCCGGCCGCTGATTCGGCTGCGTATCGGGTCGGCAGGGGGGTGTGGTCGTTGGCGGGCCTGGTTGGTTGGCCAGGCCCGGCGGGTTGGCGGCGGTTGGGTGATCGGCCTCGGTTGGTGGGCCGAGCCTGGTTGGTTGGCCGACCCGGCGGGTTAGCGGCAGTGGGGTGATCGGCCCCGCACGGCGGGCCGAGCCCGGTCGGCCCGCCGCGCCCGGTCAGCCAGGCGAGCCCGGTCAGCCAGGCGAGCCCGGTCAGCCAGGCTAGGCGGCCGCCGTCCCGGTCAGGTCCTTGCCGCCAAGCCGTCCAGGTGGAGGGTTCCGCCCGCGTGGTTCTCCGCCACGTACTCCGGGCCCTTCGTCACCAAGCGGGCTATCGCCGTTGCGTGGCCGTGGCCCAGGGCGTGTTCCTCCTTGAGCCAGGCCACGATCTCGCCCGTCTTGGTCAGGTTCTTGGCCGCCGCCAGCTCCAGGAAGCGGCGGGGGGTGATGCCCGTCTGCTTCTCCGCGTTGTCGAGGTAGGCCTGAAAAGACATGGTTACTCCCCAGTTGAGCCGAATGGAGCCGAGGTCGTCCTCGGGTTTCACCACCTTCTCACCGACAATTTTTTTTGTCAAGCCCGGGTCGCCACCACCGCCAACGTCGTGTACGGCAGCACGAAACTCCCGCCGAGGTCGTCGATCGCCGCGCCGACTTCGGACAACACCTCCGCCAACTCGGACGGCGGCAGACGGGTCAAGCCGCCCGTTGTCGGCAGGAAGTCGAGCCATTGCTCGCGCGTGTACGTCCGCTCCCACTCGAAGCTCCAGCGGTCCGGCGCACCGAGTACGTCCGCCCGCGCGATCGACTCGGCGAACCCCGTGAACATCACGTCGTAGACCTCCGCCACCGGGCGGGACTCCCCCGCGAACGGCGCACCCGGGATCACCCTGCGGCACGCCGTCGCCAAGGCCTCCGCCACCGGCGCGGGCGGCTGGAACACGTGCGCGAACACGGCCAGCAGCCCACCCGGCCGCAGGACGCTCGCCGCCTTGGCCGGGCCCGTCGCCGGGTCCACCCAGTGCCACGCCTGGCCGGCGATGACCGCGTCGAACGTCCGGCCCTTCGGTTGCCAGTCCTCGAACTTGGCCACCTCCACGTCGATTCCGCTGCCGCGGGCGAACTCCGCCATCCGGGCGTCGGGGTCGATGCCGAGCACCCGGCAGCCCGCGTCGCGGAACTGACGGGCCTCGATGCCCGTTCCGCAGCCGACGTCCAGGACGTCGATACCCGGACTGGCCTCGATGATCCGGTCCACCAGTTCGCGCGGGTACGCCGGGCGCGCTCGGTCGTAGCGTTCGACATCGGTTCCGAAGGACTCCGCCATTGCGCGGGCTTCGTGCGGTTGAGTGGGCATGTGCCCACTCTAATGGGCACTCGCCCACTAGGACAACCGGCGGGGGTACCGGAGAATGGGCACCATGCCGACCGGGGTCCACCTGCGCGATGTGCGCCAGCAGCTGTTCCACGCGGCCGAGCGGGTCCTCCTCCGCGCCGGGCCGAACGCTCTGACCAGCCGCGCCGTGACCACCGAGGCCGACGTCGCCAAGGGCGTCCTGCACCGGCACTTCAGCGACTTCGACGACTTCCTGGCCGAACTCGTCCGCGACCGCATCACCCGGCTGGCGGACCAGGACGCCCTCCTGCGAGCGTCCGCCGGCACCCGGACCGTCGCCGACAACCTCGTCGCCACGCTCGTCGAACTCTTCGACCCGATCACGGTCGCGCTGACGAGCCTGGTCTTCTTCCGCGACGAACTGCGGGCCCGCCTCCGCGAGCAACCCGGCCTGCCGATCCTGGCCGAGGCGCGGGACATGCTGACGAATTACCTGTCAGCCGAACGCGAACAGGGCCGCATCGCCGCGGACGCCGACGTGGACTCGCTCGCCTTGTCGTTGATCGGTGCGGCGCACCTGCTGTTCGCGGGCCGCCGCCGGGGAACCCTGCCCGACACCGGGGAATTGGCGAAAACGGTCCACACGGTCATCGCCGACGTCGTGCAGCGCCGCCTTCTGTGACCAAGCCGACAACGAAGAAGGCCCCGTCCGCGGACGGGGCCTTCTTCGTTGTGAAGTGGGCGATACTGGGATCGAACCAGTGACCTCTTCGGTGTGAACGAAGCGCTCTCCCCCTGAGCTAATCGCCCGGGTACGAACTTCCACG
>NZ_JBSFNC010000141.1:0-23221 GCF_053586895.1 Amycolatopsis sp. NPDC003731
GTGGCGCCGTCGACGCGGTGGATCCGCGGATGGTTGGTGGACGGTGACCGCAGAACCGTAGCGGTCGGCCGACTGACTGAAGACGTGATCATGCCGCGGTCCCCCTCTGCCAGCGGTGATCTCCCGTCGAAGCGGTGTGGTGTCGCGGTTGCGTCGTCGTGCTCGGCGTGGCTCGCTTCCTCGGGCTTGCCGGTGGAGTCTCGCCTGGACCGGTGCTCCGGTGATCGGTGTGCCGCCTGCTGCGATCGGTCACGCGGGTTCACCATCCGACCGTCCGCCGTCGTGTTCGTTGTCGATGGCGTCGCCGCGATCGTCGCTGAGCGCGTTGATCTCGGCGATGACCGACGGCGACAGGTCGGCCGCAAGTCGGTACAGCCGCCCGGTGATTTGCGCGCAGTCTTCGGCCAACGCCTCGATGTCCAGCGCTACCGACTCCGCGCCCGCTGAGCTTCCCGCAACGTGCTCGGCGAGGCCGAGTGTGGTCCGCAGCTCTCGGGCCGCTTCCGCCGCGACCGTCCGCGGGGCGTCGGCCGGGTGCTCGCGACGAGCGCAGGCGTGGATGAGGACCTGTGCTTCGGTGCCGATCAGGTCGTAGCCGAGTTTTCTGTAGGCCGTCCACTCATGACGGTCACGCTCGGCATAAGCGAGCCGCATCAACGCATCGGTGTAGGCCTCGGTGATCAGGCCGAGCAGCTTGATCGGCGGTGTGCCGGGGTGATCCAGCAGTCGTTCGGAGTCGGTCATCAGTGCGTTCCGGCGACGTGGTCAGCGAGACGGCGTGGTGAGCGGTTGTGTGTGCGAGACCGATGACGGCCGGGCGGAGCCTGCTGAGGCGAGTACATCGGCAAAGCCGGCGGTGACGGGAGCGACGCGGTGAATTCGCGGATGGCCTCGCGGCAGCACGGTGTGGTTGAGGTGTCGTGCATGGTGATCACGTTTCAGGTTGGGGATGAACACGTTGGAAGCGCCTCGATCGCCCGGATGTCGGAAGCCCGCATTCGGTTGAGGTGCGCAGACCGGACGGGAGGGAGGTTCGTACACGTCTGTCCGGGCTGGGCTTTGGGACGGGTTAGGTTCGAGGGACGGGATCGTCGGGGTTCACCGGCGGATCGGCGTCCCCGTTGCTCGTCAAGCGGAGAGAAAGGTTGCGTAGTGCATCCGTGAGGCTCTGGTACATGGGGGCGAGGTGGGCCGGTGCGATCAGCCCGGGGTCGCGCCAGCCCACTAGAAAAGCGGTCAGCCTCGCTTGGGCGTATTTCAACGCGCGCGCTTCCGCCGATGACGCCTGAACGTCCCGCAGTGCGCGGTCGACGATCGCGGCAATTTCCTGCAGCTGCATGCGTGCCTGTCGCTCGGACTCGGGATCGTGCCAGTGGACGTCCGGCAGTGAGACCAGCGCCTCCCGTGCCTGGACAACGGTGAGCTGTCGTCGCGCGCGTCGCCGCGCCCACGGCCACTTCACGGTGTCCACAGCCGCGGAGCCGAGCCGATCACGAGACGGGGCGCGTGCGGGTCGCTGGGCTCGGGAAGGTCGACGAGCTGGTGTAGGACGTCGAGGGCGTCGCCTTCGCGTTCCCAGACCGTCCCGCCGGCTCGATCCGTACGCAGGGCGGCGGAGTCGGTCGCGTTCTTGATGCGGAGGGCGTCGACGAAGCCGTTCGCATCCCACGTGAAGGCGTCCGTGAGCTTCTTGAGAAGGCCGTCGGTGCTGAACTCTGAGAGGAAGATCCAGTGGCAGCTCAGCAAGGTCGTGAACGGCTCGTTCCCCGGGAACGCGGACGGGCTCTTGGCGGGCAGGATCATCGGAGCTCACGACCTGACTCGTCGAGCCTCCGACGGCGCGGATGAGTGCCGCGGCCACCGGACGCGTGTGCTCGCCTTCGGCTGGCTGCCCATTGCTGGGCCAGACCGATCGCGAAAGTGATGGCGAACAGCGAAGTGAACGTGATCGGCAGCAGCGTTGCCAGCGATTCGAAATCCACTGTCATCGTGCGCTCCTCACATTCACTCCTGTGACGCGTTGCCGGCTCGACAACCGATTGCATGCCGGATAGTCGTGTGTCGGGCCGAGCGTGGCGGAAGTGGCTTCCGTCGCAGCGCCTCTCGGCCCGGATCCAGGATGGCAAAGCCGCCGCGAGGCTGTCAAGCGAGCGAGCGGGCCAGGAGAACGTCGTCGACGTCGGTCCCGCCGAGGTGGAATTCGCCCCGCAGCACGCCTTCCACGACGAACCCGCAGCGCTCGTAGACCCGCCGCGCACCGGTGTTGGGCCCGAGCACCCGCAGCGTCACCTTGCGGGCGCCCCGGCGGCGCGCCTCGGCCACGGCGGCCTCGACGAGCTGCCCGGCGATGCCGAGCCGCTGCCGGTCCGGATCGACGGCGAGCCCGTCGATCACCACCACGTGGCGGTGGGCGGGGATGCCGAATCCCTCGCCGAGCCGCACGTACCCGGCGACGACGCCGTCCTGCTCGGCGACGAGCACGTCCTCCGGCCGCGTGCCGTCGTCGAAGAAGGGAGTGCCCGGCGGGGGCGCCGGGGCGGGGGAGACGGCCGGGGTCCAGGTGCGTTCGTCGATCTTCGCGAGCGCGGATTCGTCGTCGGCACGGGCGGCCCGGATCGTGATCACCGGGACATCCTGGCCGAACCGGACGGCGTGCGCGAACGGGTTTTTCAGAGGAGGTGCGCGCGTCGCCAGATGGCTTCCGAGGGGCCGCCGATCAGCCCCGCGTCGCGTAGGAACGGCACGATCTTCTCGGCCATCCAGCGGCGCGTCTCGTGGAAGTGCGGGTTCGCCAGCGCCGCGGCGCGGCCTTCGCGCGGGTCGATCCCGACGCTGCGGTAGATCCGCGCGTCGACCATGCTGTCGATCACGCCGAACGCGACCAGCGCGGTGCGCAGCCGGTGCCGCCGCAGCGCCGCCTTCGACAGCTTCGGCGTCTCGCGCAGCACCTCCTCCTTGGCGAACCGGACGTGCCGGGCCTCCTCGACCACGTGGATGCGGTTGACCGAGCGGATCAGCGGCTGGATGCCGTCGTCGTCCATCATCGACCGCTGGAGCCGGTCGGTGGTCTCCTCGGCGACCAGCACGCTGGCGAACATCGACGGTCCGGCGGCGGTCGCGCCGAACACCTTCGCGGCGCGGTGGACGACCTTCGGGACGCCGTAGCGCGGGACGCCGAGCCGCTCGGCGGTGCGGGCGAACATCACCGAGTGGCGCGTCTCGTCGCCGATCTCGGTCATTGCGTACTGCGCGTGCTCGGTGCGCGCGTCGAGGTCGAAGACGTACCGGGCGAGCAATTGCATCAGGACGATCTCGAACCACAGACCGACGCTCATGATGCTGGCGATCTCGTGCTTGGACAGCTCGATCCGCTGCTCCGGCGTCAGCTTCGCCCACAGGTCCGTGCCGTAGAGGGAGACGCGCTCGAGCGGCATGTAGGCCTTGCCCTCGGCGAGCGGTGCTGCCCAGTCGACGTCCACGTACGGGTCGTAGGAGTTCTTCGCGGAGCTCTTGAGCAGGCGAGCCGCGGTGACGTCCCGGTCCTGGGCCTCGACGCCCATGGCGGCCTCCGGAAAGTAGGGGGTACGCGATGTACTAGTTACTTCGGCGAGCGTACACCGCCCGGCCGGTCCTGAGTAGGCTTTCGCCGTGACCAAGGTCGACGGACGGGCGACGCGCTGGGCGGGCCAGCAGGAACGCCGGCGCGCGGAGTTCGTCGACGCCGCGCTGGCCGCCATCGCCGAGCACGGCCCGGACGTCTCGACCGAGCAGATCGCCGAACGCGCCGGCGTCGCCCGCACCCGGCTGTACCGGCACTTCTCCGACGCGGCCGACCTCCGGCGGGCGATCGCCCAGCGGGCGGCCGAGCTGGTTACGGCCGACCTGGCGCCGCTCTGGCACCCCGAGGGGTCGCCGAACGAGATGATCTCCACGGTGATCTCGACGCACCTGCGCTGGCTGACCGAGCACGCCCACCTGCACCGCTACCTCGCCCGCGGGGTGCCGGACGGCCCCGACGTCCGCGGCGCCATCGCCCGCCACCTCAGCGGGCTGTTCACGGGGTACCTGACGGCGTTCGGCCTGGACCCGGCCCCCGGCGACACGATCGCGTTCGGCCTGGTCGGCTACGTCGAGTCGGCGACGACGCGCTGGCTCGACCACCCGGGCACGCTCACCCGGCCCCAGCTGACGGCCCAGCTCACGGGCACCATTTGGGCGATGCTGGACCACACGCTGCGGGCGGGCGGGGTGCAGCTCGACCCGGACCGGCCGTTGCCGCTGCCAGAGGGGCTTTAGTCTTCGCGCGGGAACTCGGCGCGCACGCCCAGCAGCCGCACCGCGCGGGTCAGCTCGAACATCCCGAGCACCTCCTGCGCCGCCCGGTCCAGCTCGGCCGCGTCCGAGGTCGGTTCCGGGAGCGTGATGCTGTGCGTGTGGGTCAGGAACGGCACGAACCGCACCTTGACCGCCACCCGCGCCGCCGGGCGGCCTTCGCCGAGGACGTCCTGGGCGACGCGCTTCGCCAGCGCCGAGACCTCGGCCGCCATCTGCGCCGGGTCCGTCAGGTCATGCTGGAAGGTCGTCTCGCGGCTGCGGGAGCGGGCCACCCACGGGGTGGCGCTCACCTCGGCGTCGCTGATGCCGCCGCCGAGCAGCCGCAGCCACGGGCCGGTCTTCGGGCCGAACCGCGCCGCCAGCTCGGCCGGGTCGGCGCCGGCCAGGTCCAGCACGGTGTGGATGCCCAGCGAAGCGAGCTTCTTCGCCGTCTTGCCGCCGATGCCCCACAGCGCGTCGGTCGGGCGGGCGGCCATCACGTCCCACCAGTTCTCCTGCGTCAGCCGGTAGATCCCGCCGGGCTTGCCGAACCCGGTGGCGAGCTTGGCCCGCAGCTTGTTGTCGCCGATCCCGACCGCGCACGACAGGCCCGTCTCGCGCGCGACGGCCTCCTTGATCGCGACGGCCAGCGCTTCGGGGTCGGCCGTCTCCGCCCCGACGAACGCCTCGTCCCAGCCGAGCACCTCGACCACCACCGGCAGCTCCCGCACGGCGGCCATCACCCGTGCCGACACCTCGAGGTAGGCGTCGGGGTCACTGGGCAGGAAGACGGCGTCCGGGCAGCGCCGGGCCGCGGTCCGCAGCGGCATGCCGGACTGGACGCCGAACTCGCGGGCCTCGTACGACGCCGTCGCGACGACCGCGCGCTCGGTGGGGTCGCCGTTGCCGCCGACCACGACGGGCTTCCCGCGCAGCTCCGGGTGGCGGGCGATCTCGACCGCGGCGATGAACTGGTCGAGGTCGACGTGCAGGACCCACTTCACGTCGCTCAGTCTGCCTCAGATCATCAGAGGCGGTGCCTCGCCACGTGGGTCCAGACGGTGGCGGTGAGCGCGAGGATCCCGCACAGGGTCACGCCCGGGTCGGGCAGCACCAGGCCCAGGACCAGCAGGGTCACGGCGGTGATGTCGAAGACGATCAGGAGGGCGCTGCGCAGCGCGCGCGATTTCGGGCGCCGGCCGTCGCGCAGCGCGGCCGCCAGGTCGGGGTCGCTGAGCTCGAGACTGCGCTCGATCTTCTCGAGCTCGGTGCGATCGTGGTGACTGAGCATCGGGGCACTCCTTCGGCGCCGAACCCGCCGTATCGCCGTAGCGAATACCCAATCGTCCTCCTCGCGAACCGCCGAACGCCTTCTGATTTCGTGCTTTTCTCTGGTCCGACCGGGTGATCCGCGCTCCGTGACCGGCGTTTGCCACGTTAAGTTGCCGCATGAACGTGGCCGGTCACGGCCCGGCGGCTGGGGGCGGCCACGTCCTGCTGTCGCGCCCGTGCCCGGTCAGGCCCTTCAAGCAGCCGGAGGATTCCATGACCCTGCCCACCGAACCGATCGGCAGCATCCCGCGTCCCGGGTACCTCGTCGAAGGCCTCGGCGCGTTCGCGGCCGGCGAGATCGACGCGGCCGCGCTCGCCGAACTGGAGAGCCGCGCGCTGGCGGACACGATCCGCCGGTTCGAGGAGACCGGCTCGCCGGTGCTGAGCGACGGCGAACAGGGCAAGCCGAGTTTCGCGACGTACCCGCTGGCCGGCCTCGAAGCGCTGGCGCCGGACGGGGTCGTCATCCCGTTCGCCGACGGGCACACCCGCCAGCTGCCGCGGCTGACCGCGGGCCCCTTCCGCTACGCGACCCACGCGGACTCGTACCTCACGCGCGCGAAAACGCTTACCGACCGGCCCGTCAAGCAGGCGGTGATCGCCGCGTCCGCGCTTTCGCTGATCTACCCGGCCGGCGGCATCGAGGGGTACTCGCAGGAGCAGTTCGTCGCCGACCTGGTGAACGAGGCCGAGGCGGACATCCGCGGCAGCCTCGAAGCGGGCGCCGACAGCGTGCAGATCGACTTCACCGAGGGACGGCTGTCGCTGAAGCTCGACCCGTCCGGTGGGCTGCTGCGGCAGTTCGTCGAGCTCAACAACGCCGTCCTCGACCGGTTCACCGCCGAGGAGCGCGCGAAGATCGGCGTCCACACCTGCCCGGGCGGCGACCAGGATTCCGTGCACAGCCTCGACGTCGACTACGCGGGCCTGCTGCCTGCGTTGTTCGGCCTCAAGGCCGGCCGCTTCTTCGTCCAGCTGGCCAGCGAAGCCGACCCGGAGCGCGCGCTGCGGGTGATCGCCGACAACGTCCAGGCCGACCAGCGGGTCTTCGTCGGCGTCACCGACCCGATCGACCCGCGCGTGGAGACGGCGGAGGAGGTCCGCGACCGGGTGCTCACCGCGGCGAAGTTCCTGCCGGCCGACCGGCTCGGCACCTGCGACGACTGCGGGTTCTCGCCGTTCGCCGACGACACGTCGACCTCGCGCGACATCGCGTTCGCGAAGATCGCGGCCCGGGTCGAGGGCACGCGGCTGGCGTCCGAGAAGCTCGGCTGAGCGCGGCGGCGTGAGCCCGCCGGCGGGCTCACGCCGTCTCGGCGGCGACCTTCAGCCTGAGGGCGACGAGCACGGTGCCCAGGACGGCGTCGAGGCTCCGGCGGACGCGGCCGGCGCTGAAGAACCGCTTCAGCGCCCCGACCACGACGGCGAGGGTGACGAACCAGCCGACGGTGCCGGCGGTGGCGATCACGGCCAGCTCCAGGGTCTGCAGGGTGGAGCCGTCGGCGGGCAGGAACTGGGGGAGCAGGGCCAGGAAGTAGACGGCGACCTTGGGGTTGAGCAGGTTCGTCACCAGGCCTTGGCGGAAGGCGGCCCCGGCCTTGAGCTGCCGGGCCCCGGCGGTTTCGGCGAGATCCCGGTATTCGCCGCGGCGCACGGCCAGCCACGCCTTGACCCCGAGCACGACGAGGTAGGCCGCGCCGGCGAGCTTGACGACGGTGAACGCGACGGCCGAAGCGGTGAGCACGGCGGCGACCCCCAGGGCGATCGCGACCACCCAGGCGAACACCCCGAGCGCGATCCCGGTCCCGGCGGCGATCCCGGCCCGCCGCCCGCCGGCGAGCGCCGACCGCGTCACGACCACGAAGTCCGGCCCGGGCGACATCGCCCCGAGCACGACGACCAGCAGGAACGAGGCGGCGGTAGCGGCGGGGATCATGCGCCGAGGATACGACCGGACGCCAGTGGTTTTCCCTGGTGGAACGACGCGGATGTTCGAATTTGAACCTCGTGTAGGGTCGATCTTGTGGGTGACACCAGGGGCGAGGACATGACGGCCGGGGTGCGGACGCGGGTGCGGATCCCGCTGCGGCTTGACGGCGGTGTCGCGGTCGACGCCGAAGCCGTGACGTTCCGCGGCCTGGCCGACGGCGGCGAGCACCTGGCGTTCGTCCTGGGCACGCCCGGCGAGGTGCCGCTGGTGCGGCCGCACTCGGAGTGCCTGACCGGCGACGTCTTCGGGTCGGCGCGCTGCGACTGCGGGCCGCAGCTGGCCGAGGCGGTCGCGCGGATATCCGAGACCGGCGGGTACCTGCTGTACCTGCGGCAGGAGGGCCGGGGGATCGGGCTGTACAACAAGCTCGACGCGTACGCCCTGCAGGACGGCGGCCTCGACACCTACGCCGCGAACGCCGCGCTCGGCCTGCCCGAGGACGCCCGCGACTACACGGTCGCGGCGCAGATGCTCGGCGCGCTCGGCGTGAGCCGGGTCGACCTGCTGTCGAACAACCCGGACAAGGCGGCCCAGCTGAGCGCGGCCGGCATCGCGGTGCGCGACCGGGTGCCGACGGGCGTGTTCGCGACGGAGAGCAACGTACGGTACCTGCGGGCGAAGGCCGAGCAGACCGGGCACACGCTGAGTTTGCCGGGCTTGGCCAGCTGACCCGCGGCCGGCGCGCGGAGCGGGCTGGTTCGCCTGCGGAGCCTGACTTGCGGGGCCGGCCCGCGAACCGCGAGCGTCGCTGCCGTGCCTGACCGATCGGCCCGCGTGCCGCGAGGGTCGGTTCGCCTGCGAGTCATGACTCGCGCGGCTGTCCGCATTTTCGCGGGGCCGGTCGGCGCCGTGAAAGGGTCGGCCGGCGTGCTTGGAGGGTCGGCTGGCGTGCCGGGGAGGTCGGCCGACGTGCCTGGAGGGCCAGCTCGCGCGCCGGGAGGGTCGGCTCGCTTACCGGAAAGGTCGGCTCGCGTGCCGTCAGGGCCGGTCAGGTGAGGCGTTGCGCGGCCGCGGCGGCCGGGCCGGTGGTCAGCTTCTCCAGGAGTCCGATCAGCACCGCGCGCTCCTCCGGTGTCAGCGATGCCACCCAGGCCTGTTCCCGCTTGTTGTGCTCCTGGTACGCGTCGGTCACCGCCGTGTGGCCCGCGCGCGTCAGGGCCAGCTCCACCGCGCGGCGGTCGTGGGCGACCTGGGTGCGGGTCACCAGGCCGTCCCGCTCCAAGGTCTTGACCAGTGCCGACACCGCCGCCCGGCTCATCCCGGCGAGGCGGGCCACGTGGCGGGACTCCAGCGGCCCCGCCAGCCACAGCACGAACAGCACCCGGAAGCCGCCCCAGCTCCAGCCTCGGGGGCGGTGGACCGTCGACTCCCAGTCGTAGACCAGCGCGCCCGCCAGGCGGTGCAGCGTGAGGCCGAGGCGCATCGCCACCGGGTCGGTCGCGGGGAGCTCGGCCTGCGTCTTCCCGATCGCGTAGTCGACGAACGAGAGGTAGTCGAGGTCGGCCGGTCGGTCCGTCATGCGGCCCAGGTTAGGGGAAACGGGGTTCCCCGCGGCGGTCCGGCGGGCTAGCCTGGCCGGATAGTCAACCCTTTGACGATCAAGGAGCGCTCGCCGTGACGAAGAAAGCCTTCGCCTCTTCGGCCGACCTGGCGGAGAAAGCGCAGACCCTCGAAGTCCTCGCCGACGGCGTCTACGCGCTGACCGCCGAAGGCGACCCGAACATCGGCGCCATCGAGGGCGAGGACTTCCTCGTCTGCTTCGAAGCGCTGGCCACGCCGGTCGCGGCCGCGGAGTGGCTCGCGAAACTGCGCGAGCACACCGACAAACCGGTGCGGTACCTGGTGCTGAGCCACTACCACGCCGTGCGCGTGCTGGGCGCGTCCGCCTTCGACGCCGAAGTGATCGTCGCGCACGAGAACACCCGCGCCCTGGTCGCCGAGCGCGGCAAGGAGGACTGGGAGAGCGAGTTCGGCCGGATGCCGCGGCTGGCGAAGGGCGCGGACTCGGTGCCCGGGCTGACCTGGCCGACGCTGACCTTCTCCGACCGGCTCACCATCGACCTCGGCGGCGACCGCGGCGACCTCGTGCTGCAGTACTGCGGGCGCGGCCACACCGAGGGCGACATCGTCGCCTGGCTGCCGCGTCAGCGGATCCTCTACGCCGGCGACCTCGTCGAAGCCGAAGCCGCGCTGTACACCGGCGACGCGTTCCACCGCGACTGGGCCTTGTCCACTTTGGACCGGGTGGCCGCCTTCGCGGCCGAAACCCTGATCGGCGGCCGCGGCGGGGTCAGCCGCGGCCGCGAAGCGGTCGACGCCGCCATCGCGCAGACCCGGCACTTCCTGACCACGATGCTCCGCGAGGTCGGCGCGGTCCGCGACGCCGGCGGCACCCTCAAGGAGGCCTTCGAGCGCACGCACGCGGCGTTGAACGACCGGTACGGCCACTGGCCGATCTTCGAGCACTGCCTGCCCTTCGACGTCTCGCGCCTGTGGGACGAGCTGTCCGGGATCGAGCGGCCGGTGGTGTGGACGGCCGAACGCGACCGCGAAGTCTGGGACCGGCTCCAGGGATGACGGTCGCGGTCCTCGGCAGCGGCCCGGTCGGCCAGACGGCCGCGCTGCTGCTCGCGCGCCGGGGCGTGCCGGTCGTGCTCGTCGACGAGCACGAGGTGCGCGACCCCGTGGGGTCCAAGAGCATCTGCCACCAGCGCGACACCCTGGACGTCTGGGCGTCGCTGGGCGCGGGCTGCCTCGCCGAGGAAGGCCTCACCTGGACGACCGCGCGGACGTTCCACCGCGACGGCGAACTGTTCTCGCTGCAGCTCCCCGACGGCGGATCGGCGCTGCCGCCGTTCGTGAACCTGTCCCAGGCCCGCGTCGAGGAGGTCCTGGACGAGCTGATCGCCCGGCAGCCGCTGATCGACGTCCGCCGCGGCCACCGCGTCACCGGCCTGACCCAGCCGGGCTGCGTCGAGATCCGGTGCGACACGGAAGACGGCCCGCGCCGGATCGAAGCGGACTACGCGATCGCCTGCACCGGAGCCCACGGCGACGCGGTGCGCCTGGCCCTCGGCCAGCACCTCGCCGGCGTGTCCTTCCGGGACTTGTTCCTGATCTGCGACATCCGCGCCGACCTGCCGGGCTGGGCGGCCGAGCGGCGGTTCTGGTTCGACCCGCCGTGGAACCCCGGCCGCCAGGTGCTGATCCACCCGTGCCCCGGCTCGCGGTTCCGCATCGACTGGCAGGTCCCCGAGGACTACGACCTCGCGGCGGAGGAGTCGCAGGGGGCGCTCGACCGGCGGATCCGGGCGATCATCGGCGCCCGGCCGTACGAGGTGGCCTGGCGGTCGGTGTACCGCTTCCACACGCGGCTCGTCGACCGGATGCGCGTCGGCCGGGTGCTGCTGGCCGGGGACTGCGCGCACCTCGTCGCGCCGTTCGGGGCGCGCGGCCTCAACTCCGGCGTGGCCGACGCCGAGAACGCGGCCTGGAAGCTGGCCGCCGTCCTGCGCGGCGACGCGGAAGAGGAGCTGCTGGAGAGCTACCACACCGAGCGGCACGCGGCGGCGGTGGAGAACGCGGCCGTCACCACCGCCACGATGGATTTCCTGGTGCCCCAGGACGAGGAGCAGCGCCGTCGCCGGCTCGACGTCCTCGCCCGGGCGGAACACGACCCGGACGCCTGCGCGCAGGTCGACTCGGGCCGGCTGGCCGAACCGTTCTGGTACGCCGATTCGCCGCTGACCACGCCCGATCCGCAACGGCCGTTCGCGGGACGGCCGCCGCGGGGAGCGTTGCCGCCGCCGGGACCGGGCGTGCTGCTCCCGGACGTGACCGTCGAAGGTGGACGGTTGCGGGACCTGGCCCGGCAGGGGTTCCTGGTCCTGACCACCCCCGGGGTGCGGGCGCCCGGCGTGCGGTCGGTGCGGATCCCGGTGGGCGGGGCGCTGGGTGCGCGTCCGGGCGAAGCCTGGCTGGTCCGCCCGGACGCGTACGTCGCCGCGGTGCTACGGGTAGGAGACCAGCGGGCTCACCTGGTGCCCGGTGTTCGCGGCGTCACCCGCGTCGTTGACGACGTGGGCGATCGTGCCGACGCCGCCGAGTGACACCGAGACGAGGTTGTGCAACCGGACCCCGCCGGTGTTCGGCACCTCGAAGGAATGAGCGGCCACGATGGACGGGTTGGTGTTGAAGAAGCAGTAGCTGCCCAGGCCCCAGCCTTCGTGGCTGGTCACCGAGTCGGCCACCTTGTACGCCGCCCAGCCCTGCCGGCCGCCGCCGCTGGACCAGGACGCCTGGTCCGGCGGGTCGTAGGGCATTTCGTTCTGGAAGAAGTACGTCCGCCCGCCGTTGCCGTTCCAGAGCACTTCGTACTGCTGGTAGTGCTCGACGAACAGCCCGTACATCGTGACGTTGGCGCCGTTGACGACCAGGCCGTTGGCCGCGGTGTTGACGTTCCAGCCGACGCCGTAGGAGTGGTCGCCGCGCCAGAGCCACATGTGGTCGCCGAGGACGTTGTTCGAGTTGACGACCAGGGTCTGCGTGGCCTTCCCGACGGCCGCGCCGCCGATCCGGAAGAACACGTCGTGCAGCGACGTCGGATTGCCCGCGTGGTTGGCGTTCGAGCCCGGCGGGCCGACCTGGACGAGCACCGGCGAGTTGACCGCGCCCGCGTCGATGAGCAGCCCGGCGATCTTGACACCGTCCACATCGGACGTCGTGATCGCCGCGGTGCCGTTGGTGGGCATCAGGGTCGCCAGGCCGAGGCCGAGCACCACGGTGTCCGGGCGGGTGACGTTCAGCGCCTGGTCGAGGTGGTAGACGCCCGGTGTCACCAGCAGGTTCTTGCCCGCGGCCAAGGCGGCGTTGAGCGTCGCGGCCGAGTCGGACGGATGCGCCACGTAGAACTCGCTCAGTGAGATCGACTGCCCGGCCGGAGCCCCGTGACCCCAGCTCGTGCCCGACGAGTTCTGCCGCAGCCCGGGCACGAACACGTTGTAGCTCCCGCCGCCGTCGACGTAGAGGAACGGCTTCTCGCGGATCACCGGGGTCTGCCCGACGACCGTCTCCGGCGGGTTCGGGAAGGACGCCGGCGGGGTGCCGGTCGAGCCGACGAACACCATGTTCCAGACGCCGCCCTGCCAGCCGCCGAGCTCGCTGTTGCGGGTCAGGAACTGCTGCTGGGACCCGGAAACGGCGACGCCGTCGATCTTGCTGTCGGCGATCAGGCCACCGCTGGCCCAGCCGTCCCCGCCGTTCCAGAGCTGGATCTGGCTGCCGCGCAGGTGCATCCGGCGGTAGGGCGCGGCCTGCGCGACCGCCCAGCGTTCGACCTGGCCGGCCGGCAGCGTCACCGACAGGTTCTCGGCCGAGCGCCAGAAGTTCTGCGTCGCGTTGCCCTTGTTGTTCGGGTTGTCGCCCTGCTGCAGCCAATCCGCTTCGACGCGGACGTGCCCGTTGAGGTTGACGTCGTCGGGGGAGAGGCCCAGGCCCGCGACCTGCTCGTAGAAGCCGAGGTTGACGTCGGCGTTGTAGGTGCCCGGCTTGAACAGCACGGCGTAGCGCTCGTTGCCGAACTGGTTGGTGTGCTGCTGGTTCGCCAGCTGCGTCAGCCGGTTCTGGATCGTCGCGGCCGGGGTCGACGGGTCGAACACCGACACGTTCGGCCCGAAGTCCGGGTTGCGCGGGTCGGTCGGCGGGATGGTCGTGCCGCCGCCGGTGCCGTGCACGGCGGCTTCCCAGAGCGAGTAGCCGTAGCCGGTCGCCCGCTGGGTGCCGTGGACGCGCAGGTACCGCGCGGTGCCGGACAGCGGCACGGTCTGCGTGCCGCCGGTGCCGGTGGTCGTCGAGTACGCGGTGGTCCAGGTGGCCGCGTCGGCCGAGAGCTGCACGGTGAACGCGCGGGCGTACGCGGCTTCCCAGCTGAGGACCACGTCGCAGAGCTGCTGCGCGGAGCCCAGGTCGACCTGCAGCCACTGCGGGTCGCTGAACGCGCTGGACCAGCGCGTTCCGGGATTGCCGTCGACCGCGGCGGACGCGGGCGTCCCGCCGTTCTCGGTCGAGGAGGCGGTCGCGGGATGGCCCTGCGCGAGGTTCGTGGTGCCGCACGCGGCGGCCCGCGCCGGGGCGCCGGCCACCACCGTGATGGCGAGCGCGGCGGCCACGGCGGTCGCGAGGACGAGGAGGCGGTGCACGGGGGAGAACGTCGTTGATCTCATGAGCCTGCCTGCTGGATCGGGAGGACGAGCGGAACGGCGGCGGACCGGGCGAGCCCCACAGCTCGCGCCGGTGTCGGGTGGTGCGGCGGGTGCGCGCCCGCAGCCCCGCCCGGGCACCGTGAGCCGGAGGAGCGGTGCCGGGTGGGGTGCCGGCGCGAACCGGTCAGCCCGAACGGGTTTGGCGCGGCGGAGCCGTTCCGGTTGGCGGTCACGGAACCGGTTCCGTCGGTGAGATCGCAGTTAACAGCGCGGGACTCGGCGGAGTCAAGGATCCGGCGCGGATTCCTTCGCCCGGCCCAGTGCCCGTTGACATTTTACGACTCTTTATTTATACCTTGAATTAAGAGCGTGCCGTCGGCCGGGACCCACACCCGCGCCGCGGGCCACGTGAGCCGATCCGCGCCGGGGCAACGCCGTCCCGGCGCCGGTTCGCCGTGGAGGTGCCCATGCAACGCCGCATGCCGAGGATCCGGGTTCTCACCGTCCTCGCCCTGACCCTGGCCGCTCTGCTGACCGCTCCCGTCGCCCGGGCCGCGCCCGTCCTGCTCTCGCAAGGCCGTCCGGTGACGGCGTCGTCGGCCGAGTCCGCCGCGTTCCCGGCGACCGCCGCCGTCGACGGCGATCCCGGGACGCGCTGGTCCAGCGCCTTCTCCGATCCGCAGACCCTGCAGGTCGACCTCGGTTCGAACCAGCAGCTCTCGCAGGTCGTCCTGAACTGGGAAGCCGCCTACGCCAAGGCCTTCACCCTCCAGGCGTCCGCCGACGGCACGACCTGGACCTCCCTCTACGCCACCACGACCGGGACCGGCGGGACGCAGACCCTGACCGTCACCGGCAGCGGCCGGTACGTCCGGCTCACCGGCACCCAGCGCGCCACGCAGTACGGCTACTCGCTCTGGGAGTTCCAGGTCTACGGCGGCGGCACCACGCAGCCCGGTGACGTCCTGCTGTCCTACGGCAAGTCCGGCACGGCGTCCTCGTACCAGGACGACGGTGCCTGCCCCGGCTGCGTCCCGGCGAAGGCCTTCGACCACGACCCGGCCACGCGCTGGGCGACCAGCGCGACCACCGGCTGGGTCGACCCCGGCTGGATCACCGTCGACCTCGGGGCGCCCGCGGCGATCCACCGGGTCGTCCTGCAGTGGGACCCGGCCTACGCGGTCGCCTACCAGCTCCAGGTCTCGAACGACAACGCCGGCTGGACGCCGATCTACTCGACCGCCAGTGGCAAGGGGTTCAAGGAGACGCTGACCGTCAACGGTTCCGGGCGGTACGTCCGGATGTACGGCACCGCCCGCTCCAACGGTTACGGCTACTCGCTGTGGGGCTTCGACGTCTACGGCACCGGCGGCAACCCGACGCAGCCGCCGCCCGCACCACCGGCGCCGCACTTCCCGGGCACGCTGGTCTGGAGCGACGAGTTCAACGGCGCCGCGGGCGCGGCCCCGGACGCGAGCAAGTGGACGGCCGAGACCGGGCCGGGCGTCAACAACGAGCTCGAGTACTACACGAACAACAACAACGCCAAGCAGGACGGCCGCGGCAACCTCGTCATCCAGGTCCGCCGCGAAGCCACGCCGGGCAGTGCCTGCCCGCCGGACCCGATCAGCGGCAGCACGACCTGCCAATACACCTCCGGCCGGCTCAACACCGCGGGCAAGTTCAGCTTCACCTACGGCCACGTCGAGGCCAACATCAAGGTGTCCGGTACGCAGGGCCTCTGGCCCGCGTTCTGGTTGCTGGGCGCGAACTTCTTCAGCGGCACGCCGTGGCCGAACTGCGGGGAGATCGACATCATGGAGCACGTCGGGAAGGCGCCGAACCTGGCCTACTCGACGATCCACGCCCCGGCCTACAACGGCGCCGGGGGTGTCGGCGCGCCCTACGACCTCGGCCAGGACGTCTCGGCGGGCTTCCACCGCTTCGGCCTCGACTGGGACGCCACCCACATGACCTTCTCCGTCGACGGCACCCCGTTCCAGACGATCGACCGGGACACCGTCGAGAGCACGCGCGGGCCGTGGGTCTACGACCACCCGTTCTTCCTGATCCTCAACAACGCGATCGGCGGCGACTTCCCCGGCCCGCCGGGCGCAGGGACGGTTCTCCCGCAGGACATGGTGATCGACTACGTGCGGGTGTACCAGTGAGGCGGTTACCCCGGTGAGTCCCCGCCCCCGGGGGCGCTGACCGGCTGCGTCGACTCGCGGACCACCAGTGCCGTCGGGACGATCAGCGGGGCCTCCGGGGCCGGCGCGCCGGCCAGGCGGTCGAGCAGCAGCCCGGCCGCCGTCTCGCCCATCTGCCGCAGCGGCTGGCGGATCGTGGTGAGCGGCGGCTGGGTGTGCGCGGCCAGGGGGATGTCGTCGAACCCGACCACGGCGACGTCCCCCGGCACCGCGCGGCCCGCCTTGCGCAGGCCCGCCAGCACACCCGCGGCCGTGAGGTCGTTGTGCGCGAAGACCGCGTCGAACTCTGGGCCCGTTTCGAGGAGCTGGAGGATCGCCGCCTCCCCGCTTTCGCTCGTGAAGTCGCCTTCGATGATCAGCCGCGAGTCGAGGGTCAGACCGGCGTCGAGAACGGCCTCGTTGAAGCCGTTGAGGCGATCGGCGGTGCAGCCGAAGTCGCGCGGCCCGGTGACCGTGGCGAGCCGGGTGCGGCCGGTGCCGAGCAGGTGGCGGGCCGCGGCCGCGCCGCCCTGCCGGTTGTCCGTGCCCACCGACGGGAACGCCGGACGGCGGCCGCGGTCGTCGATCACCACCACCGGCAGCCCGGAGTCGTGCAGCACGCGCAGGTGCCGCACCGCGTCCGGCGGTTCCACCAGCAGCAGGCCGTCGAACGCCTTCGCCGACACCTGGCGCGAGAACTCGCCGAGGGAGTCGGCGCCGCGGTTGGCGGTGGACAGCAGCAGGCCGTAGCCCTTCGACTCCACGACGTCGGCGACGCCCTGCAGCACCTCGCCCATCCACGGCCAGGTCAGCCCCGGCACCAGCATCCCGACCGTGCGCGTCACCCCGCGGGCCAGCCCGACCGCGCCGGCACTGGGGATGTACCCGGTCGCGGCGATCACCTCACGCACCCGGATCGCGGTCGCGGCGTCCACGTCGGCCTTGTTGTTGAGCACCCGCGACACGGTCGTCTTGCTCACCCGCGCGCGGCGGGCGACCTCGGCGATCGTGACGCGCATCCGTCCTCCCGATCGGGCGGTGGAAAGCCCCGTGGTGACAAGGTACTCGCCCGCGGGCCCGCCGCGACCGGTGCGAGATCGATCAAGTGCGGACGACATCGCCGCCGCGGCGGCCTCCGGTCCGATGTGGACACTGGCTGCGTATAACGGCCTATACCCGCCGCTCGTAGTGCGCGATCAGCACGCCCTTGGTCGTCGGGACGCATCCGGTGAGGGCGAATTCGGTCAGCGGGCCGTCGCCGAAGAGCCGGGCTCCGGTGCCCAGCGTCAGCGGGTGGACCAGCAGGGTGTACCGGTCGACCAGGCCGGCGGCGTGCAGGTTTCGCACCAGCGACGCGCTGCCGATGACCGACAGGTCGCGGCCGGGCCGGTTCTTCAGTTCGGCCACCTCCGCGACGGCGTCGCCCCGCAGCAGGACCGAGTTCTCCCAGGCCCCGGCGTCCTCGAGGGTGGTCGAGGCGACGTACTTGGTGACGGCGTTCAGGTGCGCGGTGAACGGGTTCCCGTCGGTCCGCCGGCTCCAGGCGGTGGTGAAGTCCTGCCAGGTGCGGCGGCCGAGCAGCATGTCACCGGGCTTGCTCATGCCCCGGCCCATCTCCCGGGCCAGGACGTCGTCCTGGTATCGCATGCCCCAGCCGCCGTGCGCGAAGCCGCCGCGGGTGTCCTCGTCGGGACGGCCGAGGCCCTGCACGACGCCGTCCAGGGTGACGCTCATGGTGACGGTGATCGAACGCATCGAAGGTCCTTTCGCTCCGGGGAGGTGTCACCGCCCAGACGAACGGCGGCGGCCCGGATCGACCGCCGGAGCGCGTGGTGAGATGACAACGTGATCATCGACCCGTGGGTGCTGCTCCTGCTCGTGCTGGCCGGCGTCGGGGCCGGCCTGACCGGGGCGACCGCCGGGCTCGCGTCGCTGGTGTCCTACCCCGCACTGCTCGCCGCCGGGCTGCCGCCGGTGACCGCCAACGTCACCAACACCGTCGCCATGCTCGGCACCACCGTGGGCGCCGCGGCCGGCGCCCGTCCCGAACTGGCCGGGCAGCGCCGACGGCTCCTCCCGCTCTGCGCCATCACCACCGTCGGCGGCGCGTGCGGCGGCCTGATCCTGCTGCTGACGCCGTCCGGCGCGTTCACCGTCATCGTGCCGTGGCTGATCGGCGGGGCATCGCTGGTGCTGATGGCCGGGCCGCGGCTGAGCCGGCTGGCCGAAGGCGCCGAACACCACGGCCTCAGCCCGGTGACCGGCGTGGTCGCGTTCCTGATCGGGATCTACGGCGGCTACTTCGGCGCCGCCGCGGGCGTGCTCATGCTCGCGCTGCTGGCCACCGTCTGGAGCCAGCCGCTGGCCCGCACCAACGCGGCGAAGAACCTGGTCACCGGCTCGGCGAACCTGCTCGCCGCGATCGTCTTCGCGGTCACCGGCAAGGTCGTCTGGCCGGCCGCGCTCGCCGTCTGCCTCGGCTCGCTCGGCGGGTCGTGGCTGGGGTCCGCGCTCGTGCGGCGGCTGCCGGCCACCCCGCTGCGCATCGCGATCGGAATAGGCGGACTGGGCCTGGCGATCGTCCTGGGCCTGCGGGCATGATCGGCGGGGTATCGGCGAGCAGGAGACCAGATGAGCATTGTCGGGACCAGGGTGGTCCGCCGGGAAGACCGGAATCTGATCACCGCGGGCGGCACCTACGTGGACGACCTGCGGACGGAAGCGCTTTCCGGGGCCGCGCACGCGGTGTTCGTTCGCAGTCCGATCGCGCACGCGCGGATCGGCGGCATCGACGTGAGCGCGGCGAAGGAGGCGCCGGGCGTGCTCGGCGTGTTCACCGCCGCGGACCTCGGGCTGCCCCCGCACCCGGCGGGGCCGGTGCCGGAACCGTGGCTGGCCGGTGAGGTGGTGCGCTACGTCGGCGAACCGGTCGCGCTGGTCGTCACCGAAGAGCGCTACCAGCTGGCCGACGCGGCCGAACTGGTCGACGTCGACTACGAGCCGCTCGACGCCGTCGCGTCGATCGACGCGGCCCTCGCGGGCGAGACGCTGGTGTTCCCCGACCGCGACAGCAACGTCGTGCAGGTCAAGGGAGCGGCCGAGTTCGACGACGCGATCTTCGAGGACTGCGAGGTCGTCGTCACCGAGACCATCCTCAACCAGCGCGTCGCACCGGCGCCGCTCGAAGTGCGCGGCGCGTCCTGCGTGTGGGGCGAGGACGGCCGGCTGACGGCCTGGCTGTCCACCCAGAACGCCCAGATGGCCCGCAGCCAGCTGGCCGGGAGCCTCGGCGTGGCCGAAGAGTCGGTGCGGGTGATCGCGCCGGACGTCGGCGGCGGCTTCGGCGCGAAGATCGGCGCGGACCCCGAGGCGACCGTGCTCGGCTGGGCCGCGAAGCAGCTCGGGCGGGGCGTGCGCTGGGTCGAGTCGCGCAGCGAGAACCTCACGGCCATGACGCACGGCCGCGCACAGCGCAACACCGTGACCATCGGCGGGAAACGCGACGGCACGGTGCTGGCGTACCGCCTCGACGTCGTCCAGGACGCCGGCGCGTACCCGCGGATGCTGCTGCTGCCGACGCTGACCGAGCTGATGGCCGTCGGCGTCTACCGGTTCCCGAAGGTCGAGACCCGCAGCCGCGCGGTCGTCACCACCACCACGCCGATCGGGGCCTACCGCGGCGCCGGCCGCCCGGAGGCGACGGCCGCGGTCGAACGGGCGATGGACCGCTTCGCCGCCGAGATCGGGCTGGACCCGGCCGAAGTCCGCCGGGTCAACTTCATCCGGCCGGACGAGTTCCCTTACCAGTCGCCGACCGGGGCGTCCTACGACACGGGCGAGTACGCGGCGGCGCTGGACAAGGCCCTGGACGCCGCCGGGTACGCGGAGCTGCGCGCCGAGCAGCGGCGCCGGCGGGAGGCGGGCGACCCGGTCGAGCTCGGCCTCGGCATCGCGGCCTACGTCGAGATCACCGGTGGCGACGGCGGCGGCGAGAGCGGCCGCGTCGACATCCACCCGGACGGCTCGGTCGTCGCGTGGACCGGCAGCTCGCCGCACGGGCAGGGCCTCGGCACGTCGCTGGCGATGCTCCTGGCCGACCAGCTCGGCGTCTCCCTCGACAAGATCACCGTCCGGCACGGCGACACCGACGAGGTGCCCAAGGCGGTCGGCACGTTCGGCTCCCGGTCGCTGCAGCTCGGCGGCTCGGCGATCCGGCAGGCGGCCGACGAGGTGATCGCCCAGGCCCGGCAGCTCGCCGCCGACCTGCTGGAAGCGGCACCGGACGACCTCGAACTGGATGCCGATCGCGGCGTCTGGCAGGTCCGCGGCGCGCCGTCGAGCACGGTGCTCAGCTGGGCGCAGGTCGCCGAGACGGCGAGCGAGGGCAAGCTTTCGGCCGACGTCTGGTTCGGCGGCGGCGCGCCGACGTTCCCGTTCGGCGCGCACCTGGCCGTGGTCGAGGTCGACACCGAGACCGGCAAGGTCGAGCTGCGCCGGATCGTCGCCGTCGACGACGCCGGCCCGATCGTCAACCCGCTCACCTTCCGCGGCCAGCGCCACGGCGGGCTCGGGCAGGGCGCGGCGCAGGCGCTGATGGAGGTCGTCACCTACGACGACGACGGCAACCCGACGACCGCGACCCTGGCGGACTACTCGTTCGTCACCGCCGCCGAGCTGCCGGACTTCGAGCTGGTCGAGATGGCCACCCCGACCGACCGGAACCTGCTGGGCGTCAAGGGGATCGGCGAGGCGGCGACGATCGGTTCGACGCCGGCGGTGCACAACGCCGTGGTGGACGCGCTGTCGGCCCGCGGCGTCAAGCACCTGGACATGCCCACGACCCCGATCCGGGTCTGGGCCGCACTCGAAGAAGCTCGGAAGGGAAGCGCGCAGTGAAGGTCTCGATCGAGGTCAACGGGCGGCCGCTGACCGAGGAGGTGCCGGACCGGACGCTCCTGGTGCACTTCCTGCGCGACACGGCCGGCCTGACCGCCACGAACGTCGGCTGCGACACGACGTCCTGCGGCGCCTGCACGGTGCTGCTCGACGGTGAGTCGGTCAAGTCCTGCACGGTGCTGGCCGCGCAGGCCGACGGCCACGCCGTCACGACGGCCGAAGGGCTGTCCTCTTCGGACGGTTCGCTGCACCCGGTGCAGCGGGCGTTCCAGGAGCAGCACGGCCTGCAGTGCGGGTTCTGCACCCCGGGGATGATCATGGCTTCGGTGTCGCTGCTGGCCGACAACCCGAAGCCGACGCGCGACGAGGTCCGGGCCGGGCTCGAGGGCAACCTCTGCCGCTGCACCGGGTACCACAACATCGTCAGCGCCGTGATCGACGCGTCGGGCCAGGAGGTGGACCGGTGATCCCCGCTTCGTTCCAGTACCTGCGCGCGTCCACAGTGGACGAAGCACTTTCGCTGCTCGCCTCGCACGGCGACGACGCGAAGGTGCTGGCGGGCGGGCATTCCCTGCTGCCGCTGATGAAGCTGCGCCTGGCCGCGCCGGAGTACCTGGTGGACATCGGCCCGCTCGACGAGCTGCGCTACGTCCGCCTGGAGGGCGGCGAGGTCGTCATCGGCGCGCTGTCCCGCTACAGCGCGCTGGTGCAGGACCCGGTGCTGCTGGAGCACGCGCCGCTGCTGGCGCACGTCTCCGGCGAGGTGGGCGACCGCCAGGTCCGCCACCGCGGCACGATCGGCGGTTCCCTGGTCCACGCGGACGCGGCGGCGGACCTCCCGGCGGCGGTCCTGGCCTCGGACGCGGTCCTGGTGGCCCGCGGGCCGGCGGGGGAGCGCCGCATCCCCGCGGCGGAATTCTTCCTGGGCCCGTTCACGACGCCGCTGGAGCCGGCGGAGCTGCTGACGGAGATCCGCCTCCCGGCCCAGACGGGGCAAGGATGGGGCTTCCGGAAGTTCACCCGCCGCGCGATCGACTGGGCGATGGTCGGGGTGACGGTGGCCGGCGACCGCGTCGGCCTGGTGAACATGGGCGGCGTACCGCTGCGGGCCACGGCCACGGAGGAGGCGCTGGCGGCCGGGGCGTCGATCGAGGAGGCGGCGGAGCTGGCGGCCGAGGGGACCAACCCGCCGGACGAGCCCCACGCGACGGCGGAGTACCGCCGTCACCTCGCGCGCGTGCTGACCCGGCGGGCGCTGGCCTCTCGCTGAGTCTCATCACCGGGGGCGGCACTTGCTTGCGGGTGCCGCCCCTTTTTTTGTTGATTGCGATGGCCGATTCCCGCCAGCGGTCCGTCCCCAGTGGACGGCAGGATCGGTGGGGTGAACGAGCACACGGCCATCGAGCCCGGTATTCTGTATTTCGGTACGCCCGTGGTGTTGATTTCCACCACCAACGAGGACGGATCGGTCAATCTGGCGCCGATGTCATCGGCGTTCTGGCTCGGCTGGCGGGCGGTACTCGGCCTCGGCGTCCGCTCCCGGACGGCGCAGAACCTGTTGTGCAGCCGCGAAGGCGTGCTGAACCTGCCTTCGTCGTCGATGGCCGCGGCGGTCGATCGGCTGGCGCTGACGACCGGATCGGACCCGGTGCCCGCGGGCAAGCAGGAGCGGGGATACTTCCACGTGGCGGACAAGTTCGGCCGCGCCGGACTGACGGCGGTGGCCTCGTCGACGGTCGCGCCGCCCCGGGTCGCCGAGTGCCCGGTGGCGATGGAGGTCGTCGTCGAGGAGGCGCACCCGGTGGGTTCGGACGGGGGAGTGGTGTCCTTCGAGGTCCGGGTACAGCGGGTCTTCGTGCACGAGTCGATCCGGATGGCGGGGACCGAGGACCGGATCGACCCGGACGCCTGGCGGCCGCTCATCATGAGCTTCCAGAAGTTCTACGGGCTGGGGGAGCAGGTCCATCCGTCCACTTTGGCCCGGATCCCTGAGCGGCTCTACCGGGGGCCTGATATCGAACGGGCTCGCCGGGTTGCCTCTTGAGTCTTCATCTTGGTGCTTTGGGTTCTGGTTGCCGTGCTTGGGTTTTCGGTGGTTTGCGGTCCTGGATTCGTACCCGTTCGAGTGGTGAACTTGTGTTCGATGGTCGGTAATCTTGGGCTATGTCCGACAGTGGTTCTTCGTCTGCCGAGGCGGTGGCTTTCGCCGACCGTCTCGGTGAGTTGCTCGCGTGTATGCGGTCTGCGGAGGCGGAGCTGGGGGCGCTGGTGGTGGAGATCGAGCAGCGTGGGGTGATGGA
>NZ_JBSFNC010000142.1:0-23207 GCF_053586895.1 Amycolatopsis sp. NPDC003731
TGTCAAGGCGGGAAAGCGTGCCTTGACACACCCGGTCGCCGACTGAAGGGATGGCTGGGATGAGGGGCGGGGGAGGTCTGGTGACGTCGTTGGCCGGGTTGCGCTCCCGGCCGCCGGTCCGCAGGTGGCGATGCCGTCGCCGGCCTGCGCCCCGGCCGCCGGTCCACAGCCCCCCATCCCGGCTCGCACCCCGGCCGCCGCTCCACGGCGCCCCAACCCGCCCCGCACCCCCGGCCGCCGGTCCCCGCCGACGCCACCTCGCGTCCCCAGCCACCGCCCCCGGCCGGCGAGCCCTAAGCCAGCTTCGGCGCCTGCACCGCCATCGCCGAAATCAACTGCGTCGAGCGCAGCACAGCATCACGCAGGATGGCCGCGCTGTCCTGCGCCCGCGCCGGCGTGAGCACGAACCCCGCGCTCGTGTGCTCGCCCCAGCCCGTCATCACGTGCGGCTCACCGAATCCCCTGATCGGGCACGGCAGCGGCGGGGCCACCGGGAGGTGCGCGTCACTCGCCAGCAGGCTGACGTCCGCGCGGCCCGCCTGTTCCGGCACCGCGCGCGCCGCCCGGGATGGGGGTGCCTGGTGTGCCACGACGAGTGCCCGCGGGACCCCCAGTCCCGCGGCCACCCGGCGCTGGGCCAGCCGGTAGGCGACCAGGGCACCGAGCCCCGCACCGAACAGCACGTGCGGGGTCTCGAGCGCCCCGGCCAGTTCCCCGGCCAGTGCCTCGACCACCAGCCACATGTCGCGGTAGGGGTGCTCGTCCCGGCGTTCGCCCCGGCCCGGCAGCTCCACGACCTGCACCGCGATCCTCGGATCGCGCCAGGCGCGGTAGCGGCCGGCGGCTTCCCCGGCGTCCGGGAAGCAGACGAACAACAGACGCTGGACGTCGTCTCGGTCCACCCGTGGCCTCCCTTCCAGCCTGGCCGGGGATAGGGTCGTCCACAGCACTTCCGTTTCGCTTCGGTCCGTCTTCCGGGGGGCATCACGTGCGCTACCGCCTGCTCGGACCGGTCACCGTCCTCGGTGACGCGGGACCGGTCCGCCCCGGCGGCCAGAAACAGACGTCCGTGCTGGCCGCGCTGCTGCTGAACCCCAACCGGGTCGTCACCGAGGACCGCCTCATCGACCTCACCTGGGGCGAGAACGCGCCGCCGAGCGTCCGCGGGCGGCTGCAGGTGCACATCTCGGAACTGCGGAAGCTGCTCGGCCGCGACGTCATCGTGCGGCGCGCGCCCGGTTACGTCATCGAGGTCGCGGCCGGCGATCGGGACCTCGACGTCTTCGATGATGAGGTCGCCAAGGCCCGGGCCACCTCCGGGGCGGACGCCGTCGCGCACCTCCGGGCCGCGCTCGCGCTCTGGGACGGCACCCCGCTCGGCGGGGTGAGCGAGTCACTCGCCGAGTACGAAGGCCCTGCGTTGGCCGAACGCCGGCTCATCGCCCTCGAAGAGCTGTACGAACAGGAGCTCGTCGCGGGCCGGCACGGCGAAGTCGTCGGGGAACTGCGGCGGCTCGTCGACGAACACCCGTTCCGCGAGCGCCTACGGGCCGCGCTGATGCTCGCGCTGCACCGCTGCGGCCGCACCCCGGAAGCCCTGGAAACCTACGCGCGGGCGCACCGGCTGCTGGTCGACGAACTCGGCATCGAGCCCGGCCAGGCCCTGCAGGACCTGCGGATGCGGATCCTGCGCGGCGAGGGCGAACCGGCGCCGCCCGCCGCCCCGGCCGTCCCGCGGCCCGCCGAACTGCCGCTGGACGTCCGCGGGTTCGCCGGCCGGGCGCCCGAGCTGGCCGCGCTCGACGAACCCGGGGACGTCTGGGTGATCACCGGCACCGCCGGGGTCGGCAAGACCGCGCTGGCCGTGCACTGGGCCCACACCGCGCGGGCGCGCTACCCCGACGGCCAGCTGTACGTGAACCTGCGCGGCTTCGACGCCGAAGACGAGCCGCTCACCCCGGCCGCCGCGCTCGCGCAGTTGCTGCGGACGCTCGGCGTCGACCTGCGGGACGTCCCGCCCGGGGTCGACGACCAGAGCAAGCTCTACCGGACGCTGCTGGCCGACCGGCAGGCCCTGGTCGTGCTGGACAACGCCCGCGACCCGGCCCAGGTGCTGCCGCTGCTGCCGTCGTCGGGGCGGGTGCTGGTGACCAGCCGCCACCGGCTCGACGAGCTCGTCGCCCGCGTCGGCGCGCGGTCGCTCGGCCTGGCTCAGCTGCGTGAGGCCGACTCGCAGGCGCTGCTGACCGCGCTGCTCGGCGACCGGACGGCCGCCGAGCCCGAAGCGGCGGCCGAGCTGGCCCGCCTGTGCGGCCACCACCCGCTGGCCCTGCGGATCGCGGCGGCGAACACCGGCGTCGCCAGCATCGGCGAGCTCGTCGACGAGCTGCGCGGCGACCCGCTGGGTCACCTCGGCTTCGACGGCGAAAGCGCCGTCGCCAAGGCGTTTTCGGTGTCCTACCAGGCACTGGCGCCCGGGCTGCGGCAGGCGTTCCGGCTGCTCGCGCTGGTGCCGGGCACCGACTTCACGGCGATCGCCGCGTCCGCCCTGCTGGAGGTACCGGTCGACGAGGCGACCCGGCGGCTGCGCGGGCTGATCGCGGCGAACCTCCTGGAAGCGCACGCGCCCCGCCGGTACCGCTTCCACGACCTCGCCCGCCGCTACGCCGAGCAGTGCGTCCGCGCCGAGGAGGACGAGCCCGCGCGCGAGCAGGCGTGGGAGCGGCTGTTCACCGGCTACTGCGCGGCCGCGGACGCCGCCGTCGCGCTGCTCGGCGCGCGGATCGTGGCGCTCCCCCGCGAGGACGCGCCCTCGGCGCCGAGCCCGGTCGCCTTCGCGGGTGCCGCGGAAGCGGTGGCCTGGCTGGACGTCGAGGTGCCCAACCTCTCGGCGGCCCTGCGCCAGGCGGCGGCGCGCGGGCCGTACCCGGGCGCCTGGTACCTCGCCGACGCGTTGCGGCGGTTCTTCCACGACCACGGGCGGCGCGCGGAGTGGCTCGAGCTGGCCCCGATCGTGCTGCGCGCGGCGCAGGACCACGGCGCCCAGCCCGCCGAAGCGCTGGTGCACCTGTCGATGGGCGGCGCGTACTTCCGCGAGGGCCAGCACGAAGCGGGCATCCGGCACTCGGAAAAGGCGGTGCTGGCCAGCCGCGCGTGCGGGTGGCGCCAGTGCGAGGCGACGGCGGTGGCGAACCTCGGCGCGATGCTGGAGTGGACGGGCCGGCTGTCGGAGGCCGTCGAGCACAGCCGGCGCGCGATCCAGCTGTTCCGCGAGCTGGCCAACCGGTCGGGCGAAGCGCTGGCGCTCAACTCGCTGAGCTGCCACTACCGGCAGCTGGGGCGGCTGGAGCAGGCGGAGGACTGCCTGGTGGAGGCGATCGCGCTGGCCCGCAAGGAGGATCTGGCGTTCTGGGAGGCGGCCAACCTCGCCGACCTCGGATCGGTTCTCCTGGCGACCGGGCGGCTGGCCACCGCGGGCGAAATCCTCGACCAGGCACTGGGGGCGTTCCGCGACCTGGGCTCCAGCTTCGGCGAGGCCACGACGCTGAACGTGGTGAGCGCGTTGCAGATCGCCCGCGGCGACCTCCCGGCCGCGGCGGTCACGGCGAAGACGGCCTTGGAGTGCGTCCGCCGCGACGGCGACCGCCAGGTGGAAGCGGCGGCCTTGATCGCGCTGGGCCGGGCGGAGGAGAGCCGGGGCGACCTGGCGGCGGCCGAGCGGGTGCTGCGTGAGGCGCGGTCCCTGACGGCGGAGTCCGGGCTGCGCGGCCAGCTGGCGGAGGCGGCGGCGACGCTGGCCCGGGTGCTGGCGGCCGACGGACGGCCGGGCGAGGCGGGCGAGCACGCCCGGACGGCCCTGGACGCGGCCCGCGCGGGCGGGTTCCGCGTGGTGGAGGCGGAGGCGCTGCTGGGCTTGGCGGCGGTCCAGGAGGCGGCCGGGCGCTCGATCCTGGCCGGCGGGACGGCGCGCGAGTCCCAGGCGCTGTACCGCGCGGTGGGGCACGTGACGGGGGAAGCCCTGGCCGGCGAGTTCCTCGCGCGGCTCGGCGACCGCGCCACGGGCTGACCGGAACTCCGGCTTCCCAGCGAGCCTGCGTCAACCTGCGGGAAACCGGCTTTGCCGCCGCTTTGCCCTGGCGCTCCAAGGCTCGCCGGGTGTTACCTCCGCGGCCGGGGCGCGACATACTGAAGGCATGCCCCGTCCGAAACACGTCGCCGCGAGCGATCTGCGTCTGCCGGACGCGCTGCAGCCGGGGCGGCCGAAGGGCGACCAGCTGCGGGAAATCCTCGAAAGCGCCGCCACCGAGGCCGGGCCGGGGCGGCTGATGCCGTCCGAACGGTTCCTCGCCGAGCACTTCCAGGTGGCCCGCGGCACCGTCCGGCAGGAGATCAACCGCCTGGTCGCCGACGGCATCCTCTACCGCCAGCACGGCACCGCGACCTTCACCGCCGAGCGGCAGGCCGCGCACATCGACATGCTGACCTCGTTCACCGAGGACATGCAGGCCCGCGGCGTCGTCCCGAAGACGAAAGTCCTGCACGCCGAGGTCGAAAGCGCCGGCCCCCGCATCGCGGGACGGCTGAACGTGCCGCCCGGCGCCCGGGTCTTCCGGCTGGAGCGCCTCCGCTACGTCGAAGACGAGCCGTTCGCGGTCGAGCGCACCAACCTGAGCGTCGACCGGTTCCCGGACATCGAGCTGTTCGACTGGGAAACCCAGTCCCTGCACCGCACGATCGAGGAACGCTGGGGCGTGCGCCCGGAGTGGAACGACACGGCCATCTCCGCGGTGCTGCCCAACAGCCACGACGCCGCCCTGCTCGGCATCGAAGCCACCCAGCCGTGCCTGATCATCGAGGGCACGCTGCACGACCAGAGCGGCGGCGTGATCGAAGCCGGCCGGTCGCTGTACCGCGCGGACCGCTACACGGTGTTCACGCAGGCGCGCCGCAGCCCGGCGTCCTGAGGCAACCCCCGGCGCCCGGCCCGCGTGGTAGCGGAAACGGCGCAAGGGGGGGGCCCGATGGCGACACGGAAGACGCGACAGCTCCTGCTGCTGGCCACCGTCCTCGGCGCGGTGCTGGCGACCAGGTCCACCCGCCCGCCGCGCGTCCCCGAACCGAGGCCGCTCGTCGAGCCGCGTGCGGTGCCCGAGCCGCCCGCGGTGAGCTACGGCAACGACCTGCACCGGCCGGCGCTGCTGCTCGGCGTCCTCGCGGCGGCGGCGGTGGTCAGCGTCTGGTCGGCGCACCAGCAACGCCAGGCCGACGCGGCGCTGGTCGCGGGCCTCGGCTTCGGCGCGATCGCGGCGGCGGTATGGGCGGTCGCGTACTGGCGGGGCGACCTGTGGCCGGACGAGGGCTTCGCCCGGCTGTCGTTCGGCATGTTCGGCCTGCTCCTGCTGGCCCTGTCCGGCCCGGCGCTGGTGACCGAGCTGACGCTCACCGACCGCGGCACCCCGGTCGCGGCGGAGGTGGCCCCGGCCCGCCCAGCCGGCGCTTACCGGCTCGTCGTGCCGGGAAAACCGGCCCCGCTACCGGGCGACCTCCGCACAACGACCGAATTCGCCCCCGGCGACCGCACGACGGCGCTCGTCGACCCAGCCCGTTTCGTCCGCCCGATGCCGCGCGACGAGGTCAACCCGCACCTCGACACCGGCTTCGTCCTCGCCGGCACGGGCATTCTCGCCATCGCCCTGCTCAGCTTGGGAGCACCGGTCGGCGCCGCCCGCCGCCGCTGATCCGGTGACGGCTCCCCCGGCACGCGTGGCCAGCCGGCGAGCCGACATCCGCCCGCCCGATCGCCCTGCGCAGCCTGGGATCCCAGGCTGCGCCTCCCGCCGCCGCTGATTCGGTGACACCTCCCCCGCACGCGCAGCCAGCCGGCGAGCGGACGACGGCACTCGCCGACCTCCGCCCGATGCCGCGCCATCGCCCCGCCTGGATCACCGCCCGGCACCTCCGCCGGCGCTGGTCCGGCGACGCCTCCCCAGCACGCGCGGCCAGCCGGCGAGCCGACGTCCGCCCACCCGATGCCACGCACAATCGCCTTACTCAGCCTGGGAGCGGCGATTCCCCCTTCGGCTCAACAGCTGATCCGTGCGCCCGCAGGACCTTCAGGCAGTGCTCCACCAGTTCGTCCCCCGCCTCCGGGCTGAACAGCGTCACGTACGACTCGTAAATCCCGTCGCGGTGGCCGTCCGCGTCCGGGAGGTAGCCGAGGTACCCGTCCGTGTAGCCGATCACGCGGGTGTGGCGGAACGGGCTGCCGCGGCGGATGCGCAGGCCCAGCGATGCGAACAGCTCGAACGGTGTGTGCAGCCAGGCGATCTCGCCCAGCGACACCACGCTCACCGGCACCTCCGCACAGCCCGTCGGCCGGCCGCTCGCCGCCATTGTCGCCAGCATCGCGCAGCCCTCGTAGCGGGTCTGGGCGATGCGGACCGCCGGGTGGTCCTCGCCGTGGCAGGCCAGCTCGCGCTGCCACTCCGCCTCTGCCGCCTGGCGCAGCTCGATGCTGTCCTCCAGCGAGGGGATGTCGCGGTAGGGCAGGTGCAGCGTCGAGCGGGTCAGGCGGACCGGGCCGGCCGTCGCGGGCGGGGTCGTCACCGTCGCCAGGGTGCGGGCGATCGACGTCGCCAGGTGGCCGCCGAGCGTGCGGACCTCGGCGTGGTCGCGCCCCCGGCGGACGAAGCGGGAGCTCGCGTCGCCCGCCGCGCCCTGCAGGAACGCCGCCACCGGCTGGCCGACCAGGGTGGCCAGCTCGCGGCGGGTCGCTCCCGGCCAGTCCGCCGACCAGGCCAGGTTGTCCGGGCCGAGCACCGTCGGGTGGCTGGCGTAGTCGAACAGCAGCGCGGCCGGCGTGCCGTCGTCGCGGCGCAGCTCGAGCACGCCGAACGACGTGTCGTGCGGGCCGTCCGGCCGGTAGCGGTTGCCGCCGACGGCTTCGGTCGTGCCCGCGTGCCAGCGGGCGCGGACCCGGCCGCGGCCGGCGCGCAGCCGCAGCGCCGCGCCGGTGACCTTCTCCGCCATGCCACCGACCAGCCCGGCGTCGCGCCGCCCGGGCAGGCCGGGGTGCAGCGGGCCGGTCCAGCCCTCGGGCCCGGAGTGCGTGTGCGACGCGCAGACGAGCACACGGTCCGGGTCGATGCCCACCGCCGCGGCGACCGCGTCGGCCAGGGTGCGGGTCAGGCCGGCGTCGACGGCGAGGGCGTCCAGCGCCACCCACACCACGCCGGGGTCGTCCTCGGTGGACAGCCAGATCAGGGACGCTTCGAGGTCGTCGTGCGTGCCGGTCGCGACGCCGTCCCGGGCCAGGTAGCCGCCGAGCGGGTGCCCGGGTCCCGGCGTGATCCGGACGTCTTGCGCGGCGAGCAGGAGCGCGGCGGTCACCAGGTCGATTCCAGGACGTCGACGACGCCGTCGCGGCCGGCGGCGCGCGCCACCCCGGCCAGCTCGGTGACGTCGTCGGTCGTGTGCAGCAGGACTTCCAGCAGCATCGGCAGGTTCAGGCCCGAGACCAGCTGGAGCCGCGGGTGCCCGGCCGCGAGCGTGCGGACGGCGTTGAACGGCGAGCCGCCGTGCAGGTCGGCGAGCACCAGCACGCCGGGGGCGTCGCCGGCCAGCGCGAGCACGCGGGCGCCGAACTCCTCCGGGCTGTCGCGCGGGCTCAGCTCGCAGACCTTCAGCCGCGACTGCGGGCCGAGGATCATCTCGGCGGCTTCCCCGACGCCGGAGGGCAGCCGGCCGTGGCCGGCGAGGATGATCGGGACGGGCATGGCGGACTCCTAACCTTTCGCCGGGGCCGATGGCGCGAACCAGCCGAGCCACCCCAGGACGACCCCGGCCACGACGACGATGCCGATGACCCAGACCGGACGCAGCCGCGCCTTGACCGTCAGCAGGTACACCCCGGCCGTGACGAGCACCGGGAGCAGGAACGGGAGCAGTTCGTCGAGCCGGTCCTGGATCGCCACCGACTGCGTCACCGGCTGCCCCTGGACCGTGGTGGTCTGCCGGTAGGTCAGCGTGGTGACGACCTTGACGATCGACGGGATGAACCCGCCGAGGACGACGAACCCGAGCACGGTCGCCCCCTGGGCGACGCGGGCGAGCGCCCCGGCGGCGAGGTGCCCGGCCAGGCGCTTGCCCTCGCGGTAGGCGAAGGAGAACTGCCAGCGCCGCACCAGCGCGTACGGCACGAGCACCATGACGGCGGCGAAGGCGGGCCCGAGCCAGTTGCCCTGCAGCGCCCACGACGCGCCCATGGTGAAGACGATGCTGTTGTACAGCGCGAAGACGACGGTGTCGCCGATGCCGGCCATCGGCCCCATCAGCGCGACCTTCGTGCTCGCCGCCGACTTCGGCGTGCCGGCTTCTTCGAGCGCGACGCTGGAGCCGAGGATCAGCGGGCCGCCGACGAGCACCGAGGTGTTGAAGAACTGCAGGTGCCGCTGCAGGCCGGCGACGTAGTCGGCCTTCTCCGGGTACAGCCGGCGCAGCACCGGCTCCATCGAGTACGCGAAGCCGAGCGCCTGCATCCGCTCGTAGTTCCAGGAGATCTGGCTGGACCAGAAGTACCGGCGGAACACCCGGCGCAGGTCCTGCTTGGTCAGCCGAGGGTCCACTGTGGACTCATCGGCGGGCGCTTCCGGCACGGCGATCGCGGGTTCGTCGCGCTTCAGCGTCACGAACAGCATCGCGACCGCGACGCCGATCAGCGCGATCCCCAGCACCGGCAGGTGCAGGTAGGCGAACCCGACGAACCCGATGAGCAGCAGGTACCAGTAGCGCGAGAGCTCCATCATGCCGAGCAGCAGCGCGAAACCGACCGCCGGCAGCAGCGAACCGGCCAGCGTCATGCCCTGGACGAACCCGGCCGGGATGCTCGCGGTGATGTCCTTGACCAGCCCGCCGGACGCGGCGAGCGCGGCGAGGAACGTCGGGACCGCGCGCACGGCCACCCACGGGACCAGGCTCACCCAGTGGATCATGGCCAGGCCACGGGCGTTGCCGTCGGCGGCGTAGCCGTCGGCCCGGTGCACCAGCCCGGTGGTGACCATCTTGCCGACCGGGTCCAGCGCCGCGAGCAGGATCGCCGCGGGCAGCCCGACGCCGATGCCGATCGCGGCCTGCGCGGCCGGGGCGCCGGCGGCCCCCGCGGCGAGCGCGGTGCCGACGATGGCGCCGGTCTGGTAGTCCGGGATGGTGGCGCCGCCGTAGGTGTAGACGCCGAGGGCGGCCAGCTCCAGCGTGGCGCCGATGAGCAGGCCGAGCAGGGGGTGCCCGGTGATCAGCCCGGCGACCGAGCCGGCGATCAGCGGGCGCTGGGCGTAGATGAGGAACGGCCCGAGGCCGTCGTAAGTGCAGTAGATCGCCCACAGGGTCAGGGCCAACGCGACGAGCATGCGGAGCTAGAGCCCTTTCCGGTCGAGCAGCGGGACGAAATCGGCGGGCTTGTCCTGCGGCAGCAGCTGCGTGACGAGCGGGACGCCGCCGGCGGCGAGCTTGCGGTAGGCGTCGGCCTCGTCCGCGGTGACCGCGACCGAGCGGGTGACCATGGTGTAGGGCTCACCCGGCCGGGGGGCCGCGTTGCCGACGTTGACGACCTCGGGCCGCAGGCCGCCCTCGACGAGGCGGAAGACGTCTTCCGGGTGCTTGGCGATGATCATGACGTCCGCGCCGGCTTCGGCGGCCAGCGTGGCCTCGACCGAGAGCACGTCCGTGGGCAGTCCCCGCGCGGCCTGCGGGAGCAGCATTCGCTGGAGGTCGTCGGCGGCGACGTCGTCGTTGCACACGACCAGCCGGCGCACGCCGAGGCGGCGGGTCCACGCGAGGGTGACCTGACCGTGGATGAGCCGGTTGTCGATCCGGACGTGTGCCCCCGCCATGTTTCTCCTCCCGGCCGGCAGGAGTCATACTGGTTCGTACCAGTATCTGTGTCAACACCGCCGGTGACCGGCCTTCGCGCGGCCGACGGAAGGACCCCTCAGACCTTCCGTCGGCCCACGAGCGCGAAGTCCCCCTGGATTTTCTTCCCGGACCCTCCCATAAAGGTATATACCAGTATGGACGGTTGTGATCGACTGTCAAGACCTCGCACCACGGCAAATCCGAAAAATTCTCGACCGGTCAGCCGACAGAAATCGGCGGGAACATTCCGGGGGAATCCGCGCAACCTCACCCCGTCACCGTCGTTAACCGCATCGTCCGTTCAGGGGAGGAAAGCCATGCCGGCCGTCAGATCGAACATCGTCCCGCTCCGGCACGCCCGGCCCGGAACGGTGGCGTACGTGAAGAGCCCGGCCGAGTGGTTCGTCGCGAACAGCGGCTGGATCCAGGGCACCGAGCGCGTCGCGCTGATCGACACCTGCGGCACCGAGCAGGCGACCCTGGAACTGCTGCGCGACGTCCGCAAGTACGCGGGCGACCAGGAACTCACGGTCGTCATCACGCACGCGCACGGCGAACACCACAACGGACTCGGCGTCGCCCTCCGCGACGGCGGCACCGCACTGGCCGCACCCGGCAGCCTCGACCTGGTCAAGGCCGGGCCGCAGACGTACGGCAACGTCTTCACGTACACGCACTGGGGCGTGCTCGAGCCGCCGGAGCCCGAAGCCGTCCGGCCGGTGACCGGCTGGCACGAGCTGGACCTGGGCGGCGCGGTGATCGACGTCGTGGCTGTACCGGGGGTCGCGCACACGGCGGGCGACCTGGTGGTGCACGAGCCGCGCTCGAGCACGCTGTTCACCGGCGACCTGGTGTTCATCGGCGACACCCCGATGGCGGTGCACGGTTCGATCCCCGGCTGGCTCGACGCGCTCGACTGGCTCCAGGACACCTTCCGCCCGCGCACCCTGGTCCCCGGCCACGGCCCGGTGGCGACGCCCGCGCACACGGCGTTCCACGCGATGCGCGTCTACCTGGAATGGCTACTGGAAGCGACGGTGCGGCAGTCGAACTTCACGACGCTGGCGAAGCAGGCGTCGCTGCGGTGGCCCTCGTGGCGCAACCCGGAGCGGCACATCGGCAACCTGATGCGCGCGTACGCCGACCAGCACGGCCGCAAGCTCGACGTCGACCTGGCCATCGACGCGGTCCTGGCGGCCGCCGGCGGCCGGATCGATCTGGACCTGCTGCTGGGCAGCGAACCGGTCCGGCAGATCTCCTAAGGAGCCGAGCCGCCGAGGCTTTCCAGGAGGGTCCGCAGCGTCGCGGCCAGTTCGTCACGCTCATCCGCGTCCAACGCGGCCAGGATCCGGTGCTCGGTCTCGACGTGCTCCGGCAGCACCCGGTCGATCAGCTCCCCGCCCGCCTCGGTCAGCCGCACCCGGACCCCGCGGCCGTCCGCCTCGTTCGGCGTGCGCTCGACCAGCCCGCGCGCCTCCATCTTGTCCAGCCGCTGGGTGATCGCCCCCGACGTCACCATCGCCGAGCGCATCAGCTCCGTCGGCGTCAGGCGGTACGGCGGGCCGCTGCGGCGGAGGGTGGCGAGGACGTCGAACGTCGCGCGGTCCAGGCCGTGGCGGGCGAACGTGCGGCGCAGCTCCGCGTCGACCAGCGCGCTCAGCCGGGACAGCCGGCCGATCACCCCCATCGGGGAAACGTCGAGGTCGGGGCGCTCGGCGTGCCACTGCGCGAGCACCCGGTCCACATGGTCCGCCATCGGCACAGCGTAACCGATGCCTTAGCGGTAAGCGAACAGGTAGCCAATTACCTTAGCGCTGAGGTAATCTGTCTTAGTGCTAAACAAACAGCTCCTCCTCACCGCCCTCGCCCCGGCCATCTGGGGCACCACCTACCTCGTCACCACCGAGTTCCTGCCGCCCGACCGCCCGCTGCTCGCCGCCGTCCTCCGGGCCCTGCCCGCCGGCCTGCTGCTGGTCGCGCTCACCCGCCGGCTGCCGAAGGGCGACTGGTGGTGGCGCTCGCTCGTGCTCGGCACGCTGAACATCGGCGCGTTCCTCGCTCTGCTGTTCGTCGCCGCCTACCGGCTGCCCGGCGGGGTCGCCGCCACCCTCGGCGCGCTGCAGCCGCTGCTGGTCGCCGGCCTGTCCACCGGCCTGCTCGGCGAACGCCTGACCCGGCGCACCGTCCTCGCGGGCGTGGCCGGAGTCGTCGGCGTCAGCCTGCTGGTGCTGCAGTCCTCCGCGCGCCTCGACGCGATCGGCGTCGCCGCGGCGGCCGGCGGCGCGGTCGTGATGGCCACCGGCGTCGTGCTCAGCAAGCGCTGGACGTCCCCCGCACCCCTGCTGGCGACCACCGGCTGGCAGCTCGTCGCGGGCGGGCTGGTGCTCGTGCCGGTCGCGCTGGCCGTCGAGGGCGCGCCGCCCGCCTCGCTGTCCGCGGCGAACCTCGCGGGGTACGCCTACCTCTCGCTGATCGGCGCCGCGTTCGCGTACGCCCTGTGGTTCCGCGGGATCCGCGCGCTGTCGGCCACGCACGTGACGTTCCTCGGGCTGCTGAGCCCGGTCGTCGCCACCCTGCTCGGCTGGCTCGTCCTCGGCCAGCGGCTGACGCCGTGGCAGCTGCTCGGCGCGGCGATCGTGCTGGCCGCCGTGGTCTCCGCGCAACGGCGCCCGTTGGTCCGGACGGGGGCTGATAATTATCAGCCTTTGACAACTCCTCGCCGGGCCACCGACGCTGAAATGGTCTGAACAACTTGCGATCACCGGCCTCGACGAGGAGGCGCCCGTGCGCACGAAAACGTCCGTCCGACAACGGCTTGCGGTGCTGGTGGCGGCATTCGCGACGGCCGTCGCGATCGCCCCCGCCGCCGAAGCGGTGCCGGCCACGATTCCCCTGAAGATCAGCAACAACTCCGGTCGCAGCGATCCCGTCTACCTCTACGACCTCGGCACGAACCTGGCCACCGGGCAGCAGGGCTGGGCCGACGCGAACGGCACGTTCCACGCCTGGCCCGGCGGCGCGGTGCCGCCGATCCCGGCGCCCGACGCGTCGATCCCCGGCCCCGCGAACGGCCAGTCGATCACCATCCGGATCCCGAAGTTCTCCGGCCGGATCTACTTCTCCTACGGGCAGAAGCTCGTCTTCAAGCTCGCCACCGGCGGCCTGGTCCAGCCGGCGGTCCAGAACCCGTCCGACCCGAACGTCAACATCCTCTTCAACTGGTCGGAGTACACGCTCAACGACGGCGGCCTGTGGCTCAACAGCACCCAGGTGGACATGTTCTCCGCGCCGTACGCGGTCGGCGTGCAGCCCGTCGGCGGCACCACCAGGAGCACCGGACACCTGAAACCGGGCGGCTACAACGGTTTCTACACCGCGCTGCGCGGCCAGCCGGGCGCCTGGGCCAACCTGATCCGCACCCGCTCCGACGGCACGGTCCTGCGGGCACTGGCCCCGAGCCACGGCATCGAAGCCGGCGCGCTGCCCGCGAACGTGCTGCAGGACTACATCAACCGCGTCTGGACGAAGTACAGCTCGTCGACGCTGACCGTGACGCCGGTGGCCGACCAGCCGAACGTGAAGTACTACGGCCGGGTCTCCGGCAACACGATGAACTTCACGAACACCTCCGGCGGCTTCGTGACCGCGTTCCAGAAACCGGATTCCGACAGCGTCTTCGGCTGCTACAAGAACCTCGACGCGCCGAACGACGTCCGCGGCCAGATCTCGCGCACGCTCTGCGCGGGCTTCAACCGCTCGACGCTGCTGACCAACGCGAACCAGCCGGACACCAGCTCGGCAGGCTTCTACCAGGACGCCGTCACCAACCACTACGCGCGCAAGATCCACGCGCAGATGGCCGACGGCAAGGCGTACGCCTTCGCGTTCGACGACGTCGGCCACCACGAATCACTGGTCAACGACGGCAACCCGGCGACGGCCTACCTGACGCTGGATCCGTTCAACTAGAGCTTCACGACGACCGGCGCCACCGGCGTGTCCCCGAGCAGCTCGCCCGGGGGCGCGCCGGTGCGCACCGGCACCGGCAGCGCCCGCCCGTCCACCTCCACCACCGGCGGGCCGCAGGCGACCAGCTCCACGACCAGCGCAACCAGCACAAGACTCCGCACCATCTCCACCACTCCCACCGGGCACACGGCGGCCACGGCCGGGGTGGTTCAGGTATTTCCGGCGCTCTCACCGGATCGGCTGAGCGGGAGGAAGACGCGAAGGAGTCCCCCGGTGGCGTACGGGTCCGAAGGGCTGCTGTTGGCTAGGCTGAGTGGGTCAAGCGGAGGTGAAGTGGACACCACGACCCTGCTCGAGGCGGCCGCGCGCGGCGACCAGGCGGCGTGGGACGCCCTGGTCGACCGGTACGCCAGCCTGCTCTGGTCGATCGCCCGCGCCCACCGGCTCCCGGACGCCGACGCCGTCCAGACGGTCTGGCTGAAGCTCGTCGAAAACCTCGGCCGGATCAAGGAACCGGAGCGGCTGCCCGGCTGGCTGGCCACCACCACCCGGCACGAATGCCTGCGCCGGCTCCGCCGCACCGACCGCGAGCGCCCGACCGACGACCAGGTCTGGCAGAGCGAGCCGGCCCCCGGCCCGGCCGTCGACGCGGCCCTGCTGCTCGGCGAACGCGACGCGGCGCTCTGGCGCGCGCTGGACAAGCTGTCGGACCAGTGCCGCCGGCTGCTGCGCGTGCTCATGGCCACGCCCCCGCCGTCGTACGCGGAGGTGGCGGACGCCCTCGACATCCCGGTCGGCAGCATCGGCCCGACCCGGCAACGCTGCCTCGGGCGGCTGCGCGAGCGGGCCGGCCAGGCCGGGCTCGGGACGGAGGACCGGACATGACCACCGACGACGACCTCATGGACGTCCTGCGCGCGGCCGCGGCCCAGGCGGACCCGGTGCCGGACCTCGTGCTGCGCCAGGCCCGCGCGGCGCTGACCACCCGCGACCTCGACGCCGAGCTGGCGGACCTCGCGTTCGACTCGGACCTCGCGGAAGCGGGCGCGGTCCGCGCCGCGGGCGACGACGTCCGGCTGCTGTCGTTTTCGTCGCCGCGGGTGTCGGTGGAGCTGCAGGTGGAGTACACGGGCGGCCGGGTGGCGCTGCGCGGCCTGATCACGGGCGCGACGGGAGAGGCGCTGATCGAGGTGGCGGGAGAGCGGCGCACGAGCCCGATCGGCGAGGAGGGCTGGTTCACGGCCACGGGCCTGCCCCGCGGAGCGACCCGGGTGACGGTGACCGCCGCGGACGGCACGACGGTCACCACCGGCTGGGCCAGCCTCTAGGTCACTCGCCGGGTTCGGGCACGCCCCGCACGAAGGGCCGCTCGAGCTTGCCGTTGACGTCCCAGACACAGATCTTCCCGGCGTCGTCCAGCAGGCGTTCGGCCGCGTCCCGCGCGTGAGCCCCGGTCGCGTGCATCTTCGCCGCGATCTGCCCGGTCACGATGGCGGCCGAGAACGAAGTGCCGCTCCACACCGAGTAGCCGTTGAAGTCCGGCTCCCCGTCCTGCCGCTGCGCCGGGCACCCGTTGGCGTAGGCGGAGATCCACGGCCCGAAGTTGCTGAAGTCCGCGACGGGCGGCTTGGCCGGGTCATGCGAAGTGTCGACGGAGCCGACCGCGACCACCTGACGTGGCTGTCGTCGGGCCGGCCGCCCACGGTGGCCGACAACCTGGCGCCCGTCGGGTAGACCCGCTGCCGGGTGCCGCGGTTGCCGGCCGAAGCCACCACGACCGCGTGCTGCGGCAAGCCCCGCAAGGCGTCCTCGATCGCCTTCGGCGGCTTGTCCTCCCAGGTCGCGCCCGAGAAGGACAAGTTGATCAGGGTGATGCCCTCGGCGTTCAGCGCGTCGATGGCGTTCGCGACCGGCAGGTCCTCGACGTCCCCGCTCTCCTCGTCGATCGCACCCTGGTCGCGACGGTCCTCCCGATCCCCGACGACGCCGGCCGCGCGCTCCTGGTCCGCCACCACCGCCACCTGGCCTCCGGCCTGACCCCGGCCGCCTTCAGCTACGTCTGCTACGGCGCCGGCTGAGCGGCCAGCACGGCCGCGAGCCCGTCCCGCAGGTCCTCGACGAAGTACCCGGGCACCTCCAGCGACGGGAAGTGTCCCCCGGCTCCGGGCTCCCGCCACCGGACGATCTGCCGGTACCGCTCCTGCGCCCACGGTCGCGGGCACCGCTCGATGTCGCGGGGGTACATGGTGATCGCCGCCGGGACGTCGACCCGGAGCTCGGGATCCAGTGAGTTGTGGCTCTCGTGGTAGATCCGGGCCGCGGAGGCGCCGCTGCGGGTCAGCCAGTACAGGGTGACGTCGTCGAGGATGCGGTCGCGGGAGATCGTTTCGAACGGGCTGTCCTCGGTGTCGGACCACTCGGCGAACTTGTCGAGGATCCAGGCGAGCAGCCCGACCGGGGAGTCGACGAGCGCGTAGCCGATCGTCTGCGGCCGGGTCGCCTGCTGCTTCGCGTAGGCCGCGCGGTGGCGCCAGAAGTGGCGGGTCTCCTCGGCCCACCGGCGCTCGGCCGCCGTCAGGCCGTCGGTGGCCGCTCCGGGGAGTCCTTCGGCGAACGTCGAGTGGATGCCCAGCACGTGGTCCGGGAACCGGCCGCCGAGCACGGTGGTGATGTTGCCGCCCCAGTCGCCGCCGTGGGCGGCGAACCGGCGGTAGCCGAGCCGGCCCATGAGCTCCACCCAGGCGGCCGCGATCTTTTCGGTGCCCCAGCCCGTGGTGGCCGGCTTGTCGCTGTACCCGAAGCCGGGCAGCGAAGGAGCGACGACGTGGAACGCGGGTGCGCGGGCGTCGTCCGGGTCCGCCAGCTCGTCGACGACGTCGACGAACTCGGCGACGCTGCCCGGCCAGCCGTGCGTCATGAGCAACGGCGCGGCGTCCGCCCGCGGGGACCGGCGGTGCAGGAAGTGGATGCCGAGGCCGTCGATGGTCGTGCGGAACTGGCCGATCCGGTCGAGGCGCGCTTCGAACGCCCGCCAGTCGTACCCGGTGCGCCAGTACTCGACGACGTCGACGAGGTCGGCGAGCGGAACGCCCTGGCCCGGGCCGGTGGCGGGCTCGGGCAGCCGGGCCGCGGCCAGCCGGGCGCGCAGGTCGTCGAGGTCGGCGTCGGTGGCGTGGGCTTCGAAGGCGTGGACGTCGCTGGTGAGCAGGGGCATGGGACCTCCTTGGCGTCGTGAACCGGCTAAGACGGTTCTAACACGATGCCGGGCCGACCAGCAACCGGCTAAGCTGGTTCCATGCGTGCCGCGTTCCCCGAATTCCGCCTCGGTACCGTGCTGGCGACGAGCTTCACGGCGACGTTGACGGAGCGGTGCGGCGACGCCGTCGAGCGCATTCCCACGCCGCAGCGGCTCCTCGATTGGCTGGCGGTGTGGGGCCTCGCCGTGGACTCCTGCACGGCCGCCCAGCTCGAGCGCGCCCGCGAACTGCGGGAGTCGATCCACGCCGCCGCGACCGCGGCCGCACTGCAGGAGCCCCTCCCGGCGCCGGCGGTCCAGGTCCTCAACGACTGCAGCATCGAGGGCCGCGCCGCGGCGGTGCTGACCCCCGACGGCACGCGGCAGTGGCGGCTCGGTTCGCCGTCCCGCGTGGAAGACGCCCTGAGCGTGATCGCCGCCGACGCGATCGCGATCGTCTCCGGCGAGCGGGACGGAAAGCTGGCCTTGTGCGCCTCCCCGACGTGCCGGGCCGCCTTCTTCGACACCAGCCAGAGCCGCACCCGCCGCTGGTGTGACATGAACACGTGCGGGAACCGCCAGAAGAAGGCCCGCTTCAACGCCAAGCACGCGCGGTAACGGCCCCGATCACGCGAGTTCCGCTTCCGTCACGGCGGTCCCGCGGCCGCCGGGTCATCATGGAAGGGTGCGGATCACGGCGTGGTGGAGCGGGCTCAGCCCACGGCGGCGGCTGATGCTGACCAGCGTCGCCGTCGCGGTGGTGGTCGTGGTCGTCGCCACCGTCCTCGCGACCTCCGGTGCCAAAGCCGCGCCCGAAGCCGGGACGCCGGACCAGAACAAGCCCGGCCCGGTTCTCCTCGTCCCCGGCTACGGCGGCGGCCGGGGCGCCCTGGAGACCCTCGCCGAGCGGATCCGGCAGGCCACCGGCCGGCCCGCCGAGGTGCTCACCCTGGCCGGCGACGGCACCGGCGACCTCGTCGAGCAGGCCGCCGTCCTCGCCGAAGCCGTCGAGAAGGCCTACGAACAAAGCGCGCCTTCGGTCGACGTCGTCGGCTACTCCGCCGGCGGGGTCGTGGCCCGGCTGTGGGTCGGCCGGGAGAACGGCGACCACCAGGCCCGCCGGGTCGTGACGCTCGGCGCGCCGATGCACGGCACCGGCCTCGCCACGGCGGGCGGCGCGCTGGTCCCGGGCGGCTGTCCCACCGCGTGCGTCCAGCTGGCGCCGGGCAGCAGCCTCCTGCAGGAGCTGGCCAAGCAGCCGCTCCCGCCGGGCCTGCCGTGGCTGTCGCTCTGGACCGACCACGACGAGACGGTGACCCCGCCGGACTCGGCCCGGCTCGACGGCGCCGTCAACGTCTCGCTCCAGCAGGTCTGCCCCGGCAACCCGGCCGGCCACGGCGACCTGCCGACCGACGCCGCCGTCACCGAGATCGTGCTGCAGGCCCTCGGCACCACCCCGCTCGAAGCGCCGACCGAGTGCCTCAGCTCGTGACGTCCTTCGTCGCGAAGTTCGCCCACGCGGCCCCGAAGAACACCACGATGTAGCCGGCCTGCAGCAGGAGCCCGTGGTCGATGTTGCGCCACAGCACCGGATCGCGGAAGAAGTCGATCCAGGACAGCCAGTAGTGCGTCGGCAGGTAGGGCTTCACGGCCGCCGCCGCGTCCAGGGTCTCCAGCACCGAGCTCGTGATGAGCACGGCCAGCCCGCCCAGCGCGGCCCCCAGCGCCGAGTCGGACACCGTCGAGAGGAACACCGTGATCGCCGCGAACCCGAGCATCGACACGACGATGTAGGACACCGCGCCCAGCAGCCGCAGCCCCAGCGCGGACGAGCTGAGCGACTGCCCCGACAGCGACGTCACGCCGGTGGGCTGGCCGCCCGGTCCGGCGACGCCGGGGGTGCCGCCGGTGCCGAACAGGATCACCCCGAGCACCAGCGACGTCAGCACGACGATGACGATCGCCGCGGTCACGTACACCGCGAGCGCGACCATCTTGGCGCCCAGCAACCGGGTCCGGCCGACCGGGCGCACCAGCAGGTAGCGCAGGGTGCCGGTGGCCGCCTCGCCGGCGATCGCGTCGCCCGCCGTGACGGCGACCGCGATCGGCAGGAACAGCGGCAGCACCAGCGCGAGCGCGGCGGCCGGGTACAGCGCACCGTCGTTGACCACCGCCGAAAGGAACGCCCCGCCCTGCCCCGGCGGCGGCGCGAAGTCCGCCGTGGCCAGGAAGACGCCGACGATCGCGGGCAGCAGGCACAGCAGCAGCACGCTGAACCAGACCCGCGGCCGCAGCGCGAGCTTCCGCAGTTCGACGCCGATCATCCGGCCGCTCCGAACCGGTCCGAGCCCGGCCCCGTCACGTCGAGGACGACCTGTTCGAGGGTCCGCTGTTCGGCGTGGATCGACGTCACGCGCACCCCCGCCTCGACGAGCATCGCGTTCAGCGCCGCCGGATCGCCGTGCCGGATGACCAGCCGGTCGCCGTCGCGGGCTTCGAGCTGCCCGTCGAGGACCGCGGCGGCCTCGGCCGGGTCCGGGGTGCCGACCAGGATCCGGCCGGTGGCCGCGCGCAGCGTCGCGAGGTCGTCCTCCAGCACGAGCCGGCCGCGGTCGACGACGCCGACGCGCGTGCACAGCTGCTCCACCTCGGCCAGCAGGTGGCTGGAGAGGAACACCGTGGTGCCACCCGCGTTCAGCTCGACCAGCAGCTCGCGGATCTCCTTGATGCCCTGCGGGTCGAGCCCGTTGGTCGGCTCGTCGAGGATCAGCAGCCGCGGTTTGCGCAGCAGCGCGCCGGCGAGCCCGAGCCGTTGGCGCATGCCGAGCGAGTACGCCTTCACCGGCCGCTGGTCGACCCCGCCCAGCCCGACCTGCTCGAGGGCGTCGTCGATGCGACGGCGCCGGGTGCGCCGCCCGCCCCCGCGCCCGGCGGCGTCGAGCAGCGCGAGGTTCCGGCGCCCGGACAGGTGCGGGTACGCGGCCGGGCCCTCGACGAGCGCGCCGACGTCCGGCAGCACCTCGGCGACCCGCTTCGGCACCGGTTTGCCGAGCACCTCGATCTCCCCGGCGGTCGCGTAGACCAGGCCGAGCAGCATCCGGACGGTGGTGGTCTTGCCCGAGCCGTTGGGGCCCAGGAAGCCGTAGCGGTCGCCTTCGCGGACTTCGAGGTCGACCGCGTCGACGGCGACCGTGCGGCCGTAGCGCTTGGTCAGCGCGTGCGTGACGATCACGGGCCGCTCCGGCGCAGCCGGGACAGCTCGTCGGCGACGGACTTCAGGACGCCGGGTGTCACCGTCCCGGCCAGCAGGTAGGAGCGGCGGGAGACCGACGAGCGCACGATGCCCAGCGACAGCGGCGTGATCGACAGCTGCACGACGCTCCCGGCGGCGAGCTTCACCTGCACCGCTCCGGCCTTCCCGGCGGCGTCGCCCGCCGCGTTGGCCACGGTCCGCGGCACCGCGATCACGGCGAAGGCGGCGAGCCCGCGCCCGTAGAGGGCGGCGCCCTGCACGCCCCCGAAGTTCGACGACAGCAGCGGACGGCCGGCCAGCGAGGTCGGCAGCGTGACCTGGCTGAACGCGCCGAGCGTGTCGGCGACGTCCGGAGCGCTCACCACGGTGAAGCCGGACCCGAGCGCGGGCCGCGGCGCCTCGACGACCGGGGTCGTCTGTTCGAGCTGCTGGAACTCGGTCACCAGGATCGGCGCCTCCTGCCCGCGCGCGGTCACTTCGACCCGCACCGCCACCCCGGTGGCCGGGTCCGCCCAGACGTCGACGCGGCCGATGGTGGTATCGGGATCGGCGGGCACGAGCCGCAGGCCGGACGCGGCCACGCCGGCGACGTTCCGCCCGGGCAGCGCGCTCACCAGATCGCCCTTCGCCGAGCGAAGGATCCGCCGCGCGAGCTCGGGCGGCAGCAGGTCCCCGGCCCGCGGCAGCCGCAGGTCGGGCTCGCCGATCAGCTCGGTCAGCGTGTTGTCGCCGTAGTCCCAGGTGTATTCGCCGTCGGGCAGCCGGTAGACGTCGTGCTCACCGGCGGTCCCGAGGATGTCGACGCGGTAGCGGTCGGGCCCGGCGTACCAGGCCCGCATCGGCGTCCGCATCGAGAAGAGCGCGGTGACGGCGGCGAGGTTCGGCAGCTCCGGAAGGGCGAGCGAACCGGCGCTTTCGGCGTAGCCCTGGTACGGCTTTCCGGCGGAATCGAGCACGAGGGCCCGCAGCTGCTCGGGATCGGCGGCCGCACCGGCCGGAGCAAGAGCGGCAACGACCGAAGGCGCGGAGACGAGCACGGCAGCCACGGCGGCGACGACCGCCCACCGGCGCCGCTTCCCGTGCCGCAACACCATCCGGCATCACCTCTTCCGTCCTTTGTACGCATGGTGCGGGGCCCGCAGCTAGGGTCGGGGGGTGACGAATCCCGTTCATGCTGCTGTCCTGAGCTAGTTCCCGCTCCGGTCGTCCGCACACCCCGCACCTCTCGCGGGTGCTTCGCCGTGCCCGCAGCAAGAACGGAAAACCCTTCTCGTGGCTCACCTCGTCCTGCCCGGCGAACCCGATCGCCGGCTCTTTTCCCCGCCTTCGCGGGTCGCGATCGCGGCCGGCGACGGCCTGTCCGCCGACGCCGCCCTCCGCACGATGTCCGAGGGCACCGCCCTGCTCTGGCACGGCGACTACCCGGCCGCGAGGCGCCTGCTCGCGGCCGTGAACCGCCGGATCCCACCGCCTCCGCCGGACGACTACGCCCGGTACCGCGCGGACCGTGCCCGCCGGGCGCGGCTGCTGTCGCTGCTGTACATCCCCCTAGATCCCGGCCACGTGATCCCGCTGCGCCGGGCACCGGACGTCCGGGCCGCGTGCACCGCGGTCTACGGCCCGTCGGAGGTCGCGGCCGCGGTGCCGTTGCGGGAGCTCCTCGGCGTCCTCGGGGCGGCGGAGTGGCGCGCCACCGGCGTTTTCGTCGCGGCCCTGGGCGCGCGGATCCATCCGCACTACGGCGTGTTCGCGCCGATCCGGCAGGAGTACGTCGACCTGGTGGCGGAAGCGCCGTTGCCGGGCACGGACCTGGCGTTCGACATCGGCACCGGAACGGGCGTGCTCGCGGCCGTGCTGGCCCACCGCGGCGTGGACCGAGTGATCGCAACGGACACTTCGCCCCGGGCCGTCGCGTGCGCGGCATCGAACCTGAACCGGCTGGGGTTCGGCAATCGCTCCGAGGTGGTGAAGGCAGACCTGTTCCCACCCGGCCGGGCCCCGCTCGTGGTGGCCAACCCACCCTGGCTCCCGGGCCGGCCCCGCACGGACCTGGACCACGCGGTGTACGACCCGGGCAGCCGAATGCTGCGCGGCTTCCTCGACCGAGCACGCCGCCACCTGACCCCGGACGGCGAGGCATGGCTGGTGCTGTCGGATCTGGCGGAGCACCTGGGGCTGCGCACGCGGCCGGAGTTGCTGGCCTGGATCACGGCGGCGGGGCTGCGAGTGGTGGACCGGACGGAGGCGGTCCCCCGGCACCCGCGAGCGCTCGATTTGGCCGACCCGCTGCACCGGGCGCGAGCCGCGGAGGTGACCTCCCTCTGGCGGCTCAGCCGGTAGGGGTGCCTGAGCAGCCCCCGATTTCCACGCTAGCGGAGGGCACCGACAGATTCGGGCGCCGGCGCGGGTGTTGTCCACAGGCAAGACCCGAGCCGGCGGCCCGGGGGCGCGGGGCGGGCTGGGAGGGCTGCGGACCGGCGGGCTGGGGGGCGGGCCGGGTTGGGGCGCTGTGGACCGGCGGCCGGGAGCGCAAGGCGGGCTGGGGCGCTGCGGTCCGGCGGGCTGGGGTGCGAGCTGGGTTGGGGCCGCTGTGAACCGGCGGCCGGGAGCGCAAGGCGGGCTGGGGCGCTGCGGACCGGCGGCCGGGGGCGCGAGCCGGGTTGGGGGCGCTGTGAACCGGCGGCCGGAGGCGCAAGGCGACCACGGCATAACCACACGCGGACCGGCGGCCGGGAGCGCAAGGAGACCAACGACGTCACCAGACCTCCCCCGCCCCTCATCCCAGCCATCCCTTCAGTCGGCGACCGGGTGTGTCAAGGCACGCTTTCCCGCCTTGACACA
>NZ_JBSFNC010000143.1:0-23091 GCF_053586895.1 Amycolatopsis sp. NPDC003731
GGTGGTCAAGGCGGGAAAGCGTGCCTTGACCCCGGCACCACCGGCCGTGTTTTGGCTTCGGATCGGGGTGGCGGGGGAGGTCTGGGTGGGGTGCGGGTCTGGGCGTCCGCGTGCCGTTAGGGGCGGAGAGGCAGGCGCTGGGTCGCCGGGGCGAGGAAAATCACGCGACTTCAGATAGTTAGCCCCGCTAAGCTGATGTGTCGTGACTGGTGAACCGGGGACCCTGCCGCCCCGCTCGGGCATCCGCAAGCTTCTCGGCCGCATCATCGTCGACACCCGGCCGCTCAAGATTCCCGCCTTCCGGCGGCTTTGGCTGTCCACTGTGGTCACCGCCGTCGGGACTCAGCTCACCGCCGTTGCGGTGCCCAAGCAGGTCTTCGACCTCACCGGGTCCTCCGCCTACGTCGGCCTGACCGGCCTGGTCGCCCTCCTGCCGCTGCTGATCTTCGGGCTCTGGGGCGGCGCCGTCGCCGATGCCGTCGATCGGCGGAAGCTGCTCTTCGTCACCAACGTCGGCGTCGCCATCACCTCCGCCCTTCTCTGGCTGCAGGCCTTCGCGAACTTCGGCTCCGTGTGGCTCGTTCTCGGCCTTCTCGCCGTCAACCAGGCCTTCTTCGCGATCAACATGCCGACCCGCGGCGCCGTCGTCGCGCGGCTCGTGCCCGCCGAACTGCTGCCGTCGGCCAACGCGCTCAACACCACGATGTCCACCTTCGGCGCCGTCTTCGGGCCGCTGCTCGCCGGGGCGCTGATCCCCGTCCTCGGCCTCTCCACCCTCTACCTGATCGACGTCGTCGCCCTCACCATCACCCTCTTCGCCGTCTGGCGGCTGCCGGCGATCCCGCCGCTCAACGGGCCTTCGCGCCGCGCCGGGGTCCGGGACGTCGTCGACGGCTTCAGGTACCTCGCCGGGCAGAAGATCCTGCTGGCCTCCTTCGTCGCCGACATCATCGCCATGGTCTTCGGCATGCCGCGGGCGCTGATCCCGGAGATGGCCGAACGCACCTTCGGCGACCCACCCGGCGGCGGCCCCGCGCTCGGCTGGCTCTACGCCGCCCTGCCGCTGGGCGCGATGCTGATCGGGCTGTTCTCCGGCTGGCTGACGCGCATCCACCGCCAAGGCGTCGCGGTCGTCGTGTCGATCTGCGCGTGGGGTGCCGCGGTGGCGGGGTTCGGGCTCGCGCACTCGCTCTGGCTCGCCGTCGTCTTCATGGCGCTGGCCGGCGCCGCGGACATGGTCAGCGCTGTCTACCGGATGGCGATCCTGCAGGTCGCGACCACCGACGAGATGCGCGGCAGGCTCCAGGGCGTCTTCACGGTCGTCGTCGCCGGCGGGCCGCGGATCGCCGACCTCACCCATGGCTGGGGCGCGGCCGCGTTCGGCACCACGACCGCGGCGACCGGCGGCGGGCTGCTGGTCATCGTGCTCGTCTGCGCGTCGATGTTCCTGCTCCCGGCCTTCTGGCGATACCGGGCACCGACGGCATAGGTAGGGTGCGAACATGCGTACCCTAGTTGTCGCTTTTGTCGCTTTGGCTGCCACGTTGACCGCCTGCTCGTCCGGCGACGAGCCGTCGAAGACGCCCTCGTCGTCCGCCGCCCCGAAGCCGGCGCCGAGCACGAACGCCGCCGCGGCGTCGCTCGACCCGTGCAAGCTGCTGCCCGCCGAGGCCGTCTCGAAGGCGCTGTTCCTCGACAACCTCAAGGCGGTGCCGGGGCCGGTCCGGGACAACGCGGCCAACGGCGGCAAAGCGCGCAGCTGCGAGTACCAGAACGGCGGCAAGGCCGCGGGCGCGCTCGCGGTGACCCGCTACGAGGGCAAAACGGGCAAGCCCGCCGAGATGCTCGCGGCCATCAAGAAGGCGAAGCCGGGCGCGCAGGACGTCCCGGGCTTCCCGGACGGCGCCGTCTACTACGTCGACGGCCAGCAGGCCGCCACCCTCGTCTCCGGCGAGCTGGTCGGGGGCACGCCGGTGCTGGTCAACTACACCGGCCCGGCGAAGATGACGCCGGAGCAGCTCGCCCCGCTCGTCAAGCAGGCCCTGGCCGCCGGCTGATCACGCCCAGCCGACGAGCTGCCTTGGCCGGCCGCGACGTGTCCCGGCCGGGCAGCGGCTGGACTGTGCTGACCGCCCGGGCGGCGCGGCGTCGCGGTCGCGGCGGGGTGCGGGGCCGGATCGCTCCCGCACGCCGCCGTCAACACGGCCACGGTTCCCGAACTCACCGGCGCAGGGCGGCCAGCTCGATCGGGCTGTGGGCCGAGAACACCGTGACCTCGTCCTGGTGGGTTCGCGCCAGCTCGTGCAGCCTCGCCAGGTTCTCCAACCGAGGACCGCGCAAGGTTTGGACGATCGTCTGGAACGCCGTCAACCCCGGTGGGCAGTGCGGGGCCACCGGGTCGAGCTGGCCGTGGAAGAAGTACGCGTCGCCCGCGTGCAGGAGCCAGCCGGTGCCCGTGTCGACCGCCACGCCCGTGTGGCCGCGCGTGTGGCCCGTCAGCGGGACCAGGAGGATCTCCTCCGGCAGGCCCTTCAGCGACCGGACCGCCTCGAAGCCGAACCAGGGCTCGCCCGTCTCGTCGTAGGTGCTCCACAGCGGGCGGTGCGCGAACTGCGCCGCGCGGTACCGGTTCTTCTCCGCCGCGTTCGCCGGGGCCGTCGCCGCGCGGTGCTCCTCGGACCGGACGTGGACGACCGCGTTGGGGAAGTCCGCCAGCCCGCCCGCGTGGTCGACGTCGAGGTGGGTCATCACGATGTGGCGGACGTCGGCCGGGTCGAGGCCGAGGGCCTTGATCTGCGCGACCGCCGTCTCGGCGGCCGCCGGCTTCGCGCCGACCATCGCCAGGAACGGGCGGCCCAGCCACTCGCCCGGACGCGCCACGGCCTGGCTGCCGAAGCCGGTGTCGACCAGGACCAGGCCGTCGCCGGTTTCGATGAGCAGGCAGTGGGCGACCAGCTCCGCCCGCCGCAGCAGGCCGGGCTCGCCGTCGAGCAGCTTGCCACCCGCCGGGCGCATCGTTCCGCAGTTCAGGTGGTGCACCTTCATACGCTGCTCCTGGTGCTCAGCCGGAGGAATTCGGTCTCGTCGTGCGCGGCGAAGACGCTCACCTCGTCGCCGTGCTCCTGAACAAGCTGGCGCAGGCGGCGGTGATTGTCCAGCCGGGCGCCCCGCACCGTCTCCATGTGGCCTTCGAACCACTTCAGCCCCGGCGGGCAGTGCGGGCCGGCGGCGACCTGGCCGTGGAAGAAGTACGAGTCGCCCGCGTTGAGCAGCCAGCCGTGCCCGGTGTCGACGGCGACCCCGGCGTGACCGCGCGTGTGCCCGGACAGCGGGACCAGCAGGATCTCCGGCGGCAGGCCGTCGAGCTGGCGGACGGCGCCGAAACCGAACCACGGCTCGCCGATGTCCGCATAGGACGTCCACTGTGGACCGTGGGCGAACTGGATCCGGCGGTACCGGCCGCGTTCGTCGGCGCGCGGGTCGGTGAACGCCCGCAGCTCCTCGGCGTAGACGTGCACGCGCGCCCACGGGAAGTCGATGAGCCCGCCCGCGTGGTCGAGGTCGAGGTGGGTCAGGACGATGTCGCGGACGTCCGCCGGGTCGAAGCCGAGCGCGCGGATCTGCGCGATCGCCGTCTGCGCCGGGTCGGCGACCGGGTTGGACTGGCGGACGAAACCCGCGCCCAGCCAGGCGTCCCGGTCTACGGCGGCCGGCGTGCCCATGCCGGTCTCGACGAGCACGAGGCCCGTGTCCGTCTCCAGCAGCAGGCAGTGGCAGACCATGGTGGCCCGCCGCAGCAGGCCCGGCCGTCCGTCGATCAGCCGGCCGCCGAGCGGGCGCAGGGTGCCGCAGTTCAGGTGGTGGACGCGCATCAGGAGAACTCCCGGTCGAGGGTCGTGTGCAGGTGGGCGGCGACGGCGCGCAGCGGCGCGAGGTCGCGGCGGGTGCGGGCCAGCAGCAGGCCGCCTTCGATCGCGGCGAGCACGATGGTGGCGAGCTCGTCGGCCCGCTCGGTGGAAATGCTCTGCGCGGCAAGGTATCCGCTGAGGATGCCGTGCCAAGACTCGTAGCCGTCCGTGCAGGCTTCCCGGATGGGTTCGCTCGTCGCGGCGGCGTCGAGGGCGACTGTCGCAAGTGGACAGCCACGCTGGAAGTCCGATTCGGTGAGGAAGCTCGCGAGCGCCTCGATCGCGCGGTCGATCCCGGTCGCCGGATCGGGGGCGTCGTTCAAGACGGCTTCGAGGAGAGCGCCGGTGCGGTCGCTCGACAGCCGGACGGCTTCGGCGGCGAGCTGCTCCTTGCCGCCGGGGAAGTGGAAGTAGAGCGACCCCTTCGGCGCGCCGCCGGCCGTCGTCAGCTGAGTGAGGCCGGTGGCGTGGTAGCCCTGCGTCTGGAACAGATCGGCGGCGGTGTCGAGCATCCGCTGCCGCGTGTCGGTGCGGCGAACCATGACCGAACCGTAGCGCAAACTATGACGACCGGTCTAGTGATTTCGCGGATCGGTAAGGTCGTGCGCATGGGCAACCCGACCGGTCAGCAGTTCGAGATCACCCGCGGCAACGCCCGCGCCGTCGTCACCGAAATCGGTGCCGGGCTGCGCGCGTTCGAAGTCGCCGGCGTGCCGTACGTCGAGGAGTTCCCCGAAGACGCGAAGCCGCCGATGGGCGCCGGGCAGGTGCTGCTGCCCTGGCCGAACCGCATCAAGGGCGGCCGGTGGACGTTTCAGGGGGAGACCCAGCAGCTCGAGGTCACCGAGGAGGCGCGCGGCAACGCCATCCACGGCCTGACCCGTCACCTCGAGTGGGAGCTGCTGGAGCACGCCGAGTCGTCGGTCACCCTGGCCGTCGACGTCGAGGTGCAGCCCGGCTGGCCGGTGCCCCTGCGCGCGACCGTGACCTACGAGGTCGCGCCGCGCGAACTGACCGTCACCCACGAGATCCGCAACGAGGGCGAGCAGCCGATCGGCGTCGGCGTCGGCACGCACCCGTACTTCCGGATCGGCGACGTCCCGACCGACGAGCTGACGCTGACGCTCCCGGCGAGCCGCGTCCGGCCGTCGCTTCCCGAAGAGCAGATGCCGTACGCCGAAGAGCAGGACGTCGAAGGCACGGAGTACGACTTCCGCGCCGGCCGCGTGCTGGCCGGCGTCAACCTCGACACGGCGTTCGGCGGCCTGGTGCCGGCCGAGGACGGCCGGCACCACATCGTCCTGAGCCACGACGGCACCCAATTGCTCGTCTGGACCGGCCCCGACTTCCGCTGGGCCCAAGTGTTCACCCCGGACGACCTGATCGGCCGCGGCCGCGCGGTCGCGATCGAGCCGATGACGTGCCCGGCCGACGCGCTCAACATGGGCACCGACCTGATCGAGCTGGAGCCCTCGGCGTCGTGGACGGGCAGCTGGGGCATCCGGGTCCCGTGACGCCGCTTCGCCTGGGCGTCGCCGACGCGGGCGAAGTCCTGACGCTGCAACGGGCCGCGTACGTCACCGAGGCCCGGGCGCACGGAGACCTGGACCTGCCGCCGCTGCTGGAGACCCTGGAGGAGACCAGGACGGCCCTTGCCGGTTTGTCCTGGGGGCTGCGCGAGTCGGGGCGCCTGGTGGCGTCGGTGCGGCTGACGGTGACCGGGTCGGTCGCGGTGATCGGCCGCCTGGTCGTGGCGCCGGACCGGCAGGGGTTCGGGCTGGGTGGGTCGCTGCTGCGGTTCGCGGAATCGGCGGCGCCCGCGGAGGTGACGCTGTTCCGGCTCTTCACGGGCTCGAAAAGCGTCGGACCGTTGCATCTTTACGCCAAGCACGGGTACCGGGAGACGCACCGGACGCCCGAGAACAACCACGAGCTGGTACACCTGGAGGAGACCAGGATCACCTAGCTGCGTCATAAACTTAGTACCGGCGTAATTTTACCTAGGTTCACGCTGAAGAGTGTAAGCGTAAACTTACTACCAGGGTAAGATTACGTCATGGCTATCGAGACCACCGGGCTACGCGAGACGAAGAAGCAGGAGACCCGGCAGCTCATCTCCGAACATGCCACCAGGCTATTCATCGCCCAGGGGTACGAACAGACGACCATCGTCGAGATCGCCGACGCCGCCCGCGTCGCCAAGAAGACCGTCACCAACTACTTCGCGCGCAAGGAAGACCTGGCCCTGGGCGACCAGGAGGAGTTCGTCGGCTCCCTGGCCGAGGCCGTGGCCACGCGCTCGCCGGGCGAATCAGTGCCGGCCGCGCTGCGCCGCACGTTCGCCGACGCCGTCGCCACCCGCAATCCGGTCGTTGGCTTCTCCCGGCCGGAACTCGCCCGCGTGATCGCCGACAGCCCGACCCTGACCACGTGCCTGCGTGGCCTCCACGACCAGCGCGAACAGCGACTGGCCCAGGCGCTGGCCGAGGCCGCTCGGGTCCAGCCGGACGACGTCGCCGTCGAGACTGCCGCCGGGTTGCTGAGCGCCGTTCATCGCGTGCTGTTCGAGCGCGTCCGGGCGCTCACCCTCGCCGGGCACTCCGACGACCGGATCGCCGACACCATCGGCGCCGAGGCGGTCCGGGCCTTCGAGCTGCTGGAGACCGGCCTGGCCGGCTGGCCCTACACCCGCGTGCAGGCGCCGGGGTGAGTTCGTTAGCGTGGCGAACTATGGCGAAGGCAATTGTCGGGGGCTATGTCGTCCCCATCGACGGTGATCCCATCGAAGGCGGCACGGTCCTGATCGACGGCGGCAGGATCGTCGCGGTCGGCACCGAGGCCGACGTCGACATCCCGGAGGACGCCGAACTGGTCGACGCGGCCGGCACCTGGGTGCTGCCCGGCTTCATCGACGCCCACGCCCACCTCGGCGTCCACGAGGACGGCGAAGGCTGGGCCGGCAACGACACCAACGAGATGACCGACCCGAACGGCGCCCGCTTCCGCGCCGTCGACGGCATCGACCCCTACGAGCCCGGCTTCGACGACGCGCTGGCCGGCGGCGTGACGAGCGTCGTCATCAAGCCCGGCTCCGGCAACCCGATCGGCGGCCAGACGATCGGCGTCAAGACCTGGGGCCGCAGCGTCCTGGACATGACGTTCGCCGAGCACGTCAGCGTGAAGAGCGCGCTCGGTGAGAACCCGAAGCGCGTGTACGGCGACAAGAAGCAGACGCCGTCGACGCGGCTGGGTGTCGCGGCGATCCTGCGCGAGGCGTTCACCAAGGCCCGCAACTACCAGGCGAAGCGCGCGCACGCCGAGTCCGAGGGCAAGCCGCACGAGGTGGACCTGACCCTGGAGACGCTGTCGAAGGTCCTGGACGGCGAGCTGTACTGGGACCAGCACGTCCACCGCGCGGACGACATCGTGACGGCGATCCGGCTGGCCGACGAGTTCGGCTACAAGCTGGTCATCAACCACGGGACCGAAGGCCACCTGATCGCGGACCTGCTGGCCGCGCGCGAGGTGCCGGTGATCCTGGGGCCGCTGTTCACCACGAAGTCCAAGGTCGAGCTGCGCAACCGCACCCTGCGCTCGGCCGGCATCCTGGCGCGGGCCGGCGTGCGGATCGCGATCACGACGGACCACCCGGTGATCCCGATCAACTTCCTGGTCTACCAGGCGGCCCTCGCGGTGAAGGACGGCCTCGACCCGGCGACGGCGCTGCGTGCGCTGACCGTCAACCCGGCGTCGATGCTGGGGCTGGACGGCCAGATCGGCTCCCTCGCGCCGGGCCTGGACGCGGACGTGGTGCTGTGGAGCGGCGACCCGCTGGACGTGATGAACCGCGCGCTGCGCGTGTTCATCCGCGGCGACGAGGTGTACCACTTCGACGAGTCACTGGGTGAGGGCGTGTCGAAGGACCGCCGCTACCGGGAGACGCGCTGAGTTTCGGGTGGCACGCCGGTGACCGGGCGGTACCGGCGTGCTGCCCGATCAGCCGAGGAGAGCGGTCAGGTCCAGCTTGACCGGGAACGGGACGTCGGTGGCGAAGGCCCCGGTGACCGCGGCGGCGTCCATATAGCCGAATTCGCCGGCTTGGTGACACGCGACCAGCGAGATGGGCTCACTCATGTCGATGATCCAGTAGTGCGGGATTCCCGCATCGGCGTACTCGTCGTGCTTCACGTGGTAGTCGGTGCGCTTCGAACCCGGCGACACGATCTCGATGACCAAGACCACTTCATCGGCGCGATACATGCCGCCTTCTCGATCCACGCGAGCGTTCGCCTCGCGGTAGGTGATCAACAGGTCGGGACGGCGGGAGAAGCCCGGTTCACCTCGGGGTGCCAGCCCCAGGTCCACGTCGATATCCGGGGTGAAGTCGAGTTCCGCGGGCAGCTGCGATTCCAGTTGCCGGCCCAGCAGGTAGGCGGCTTTGTTGTGCTTTCGGCTGGGGCTGGGGGACATCACGACGCGGCCTTCCACGAGTTCGGTGAAACCTGTGTCGGTTTCACCGAGCGCCGCGTACTCCTCGATCGTCAGCAGGTGATCCGGGATCTCCCACCGTCGAGCAGCGCCCGGCTTGGGAAGTGCAATCACAGCGGCTCCTCACGTCGCCTGGCATTGTCTCACGGGCTCAAGTGCAACCAAGAGTGACCGTATCTGTACCGAGCGTGTGACACTTCTACCTCGACGCGGTGAACCACGCGGTCAAGGGGCCAAGGCGTCGAGGTCGAGCCGCGCGGGGAACGGGACCTCCGCGCTGAACACGCCGGTGACCGCGGCGGCGGCCAGGTGGCCGTCGCAGGCGACCAGCGATACCGGCCCGGTGATGTCGACGATCCAGTAGTGCGGGATGCCGGCGTCGGCGTACTCGTCGCGTTTCACCCGGTAGTCCGTGCGCTTCGAGCCCGGCACCACCACCTCGGCCACCAGGACCACGTCCTCCGCGCGGAGGAGGCCTGCCGCACGGCCGAACGCGGCCCGGTCGAGGACCAGCAGGTCCGGACGGCGGACGAAGCCGGGCTCGCCGTCCGGGGACAGCCCCAGGTCCAGGTCGTTGGCGACGACGAACGCCAGTCCGCGCGGCAGTTGCCGCTCGAGGGCGGCGGCCAGGAGGCAGACCGCGAGGTCGTGACGGCGGCCGGAGCCGGGCGAGGGCACCACGCGGCCCTCCACCAGCTCCGTGAAACCGGTGCCATCGAGCGCCGAGTACTCCTCGATGGTCAGCAGATGACCGGGCATGCGCAGAACGCTAGCCGTCCCCGAGCGGCGACACCGGTCGCTGGATCGAGTTACGCGTTCTTCAGCTCCCGCGCGATGACGACCCGCTGGATCTGGTTCGTCCCTTCGAAGATCTGCGGCACCTTCGCCTCGCGCATGTACCGCTCCACCGGGAAGTCCCGCGTGTACCCCGCCCCGCCGAGCACCTGCACCGCGTCCGTGGTCACCTTCATCGCGCCGTCCGTCGCCACCAGTTTGGCGATCGACGCCTGGCGCTTGAACGGCATCCCGCGGTCACGCCGCCGGGCCGCGTCCAGGTACAGCGCGCGGGACGCCTCCACCGTCGCCGCCATGTCGGCCAGCATGAACTCGACGCCCTGGAAGTCGATGATCGGACGGCCGAACTGCGACCGGCCCTTCGCGTACGCCACCGCTTCGTCCAGCGCCGCCTGCGCCAGGCCCACCGCGCACGCCGCGATCCCGAGCCGCCCCGAACTCAGCGACGACAGCGCGATGCGGAGCCCGTCGCCGCGCGAGCCCAGCAGCCGCGTGGCCGGTACGCGGGCGTCTTCGAAGATCATCTGGGCCGTCGGCGAGCCGGTGAGGCCCATCTTGCGCTCCCGCGGGGCGGCCGAAAGGCCGGGCGTGGCCCCGTCGACCAGCAGGCATGAGATCTCAGACTCGCCCGTGCGGACCATCGTCGTGTAGAAGTCCGCCACGCCCGCGTGGGTGATCCACGCCTTGGTGCCGTTGACGACGTAGTCCGAGCCGTCGAGACGTGCGCGCGTCGAGAGCGCCGCCGCGTCCGAGCCCGCGTTCGTCTCCGACAGCGCGTACGCGCCCAGCAGCGAGCCTTCGAGCATGTCCGGCAGCCACTGGTCGCGCTGCTCGTCGGTGCCGTACTCCGCCAGTGCGTAGCAGGACATCGTGTGCACCGACAGCCCGACGCCGACCGTCATCCACGCCGCCGCGATCTCCTCCAGCACCTGCAGGTAGACCTCGTACGAAACCTCGCCGCCGCCCCACCGCTCGCGGTACGGCAGGCCCAGCAGTCCGGACTTGCCGAGCAGGCGGAACTGCTCGCGCGGGAACTGTTCGGCTTCCTCCGCCGCTGCCGCGCGAGGCGCAAGCTCGTCGCGTGCGATCTCCCTGGTCAGCGCGACCAAGTCCTCGGCTTCCGACGAGGGCAGCAGGCGTTCGGCGGGCATCGTTGTCCTCCAAAGCGGTACTGAAAACAGTACTGTGGGCTCGTGCAGAGTACCGTACGGCACGTCTGGGGTGGCCGGAAGACGTAGGAGATAGTGAGCCGATGCGCCCCGAACCACGCCGCCGGCCGACCGCTCGTCAGCTGGCGCTGCTCGGCGACCTCGAGGCGCTCTTCCTGGCCGAGGGCTTCGCCGCCTTCACGCTGGACGACCTCGCCGGCCGGCTGCGCTGCTCGAAGTCGACGCTCTACGCGCTCGCGCCCAGCAAGGAGCAGCTCGCCGTCAAGGTCGTCACCCGGTTCTTCCGCGGCGCCGCGGAGCGGATCGAGGAGCGCATCGCCGGGATCGACGACGCCCGCAAGCTGATCGGGGAGTACCTGGCCGGCGTCGCCGAGCACCTCAACCGGGCGTCGCCCGCCTTCATGCACGACCTCGCCGGGTTCGGCCCGGCCCGGGAGGCCTACCAGCTCAACAGCCGGTTCGCCGCGAAACGGCTCCGGCAGTTCATCGACAAGGGCGTCGCCGACGGGGTGTTCCGCGATGTCCACACCCGGCTGCTGGCCGAGATGACCGGGCTGATCATCGAGGGCATCCAGACCGGCGTGCTCGCCCAGCGGACCGAGGTTTCCGACGCCGAGGCGTTCACCGCTTTGGGCGAACTGCTGCTCGGTGGCTTGAACAAATAGCGGACAGGAATTGTCAGGCCGGGGTCAATTAAACTCCCGGCGTGATCGTCGTAGGCGGAGAAGCTCTGGTCGACCTGGTTCCCGGCGACCCCCTGGATTCCACTGTGGACGGTGGGCTGCGCGCGCTGCTGCCCCGGCTGGGCGGCGGCCCGTACAACGTCGCGCTGGCCGCCGGGCGGCTCGGCGTGCCGGCGGCGTTCTTCTCCCGCGTCTCCACCGACCGGTTCGGGGAGGCGATGATCGAGCGGCTGCACGCCTCCGCCGTCGACACCTCGCTGCTGCAGCGCGGTGACGAGCCGACGACGCTGGCCGTCGTGGCGCTCGACGCGAAGGGCGCCGCGCGCTACACGTTCTACGTCGAGGGCACCGCCGACCGGCTGGTCGCGGATCCCGGTCCGCTGGCCGACGATGTGACAGCGCTCTCACTCGGCACGCTCGGCATGGTCCTCGAACCCGGCGCCTCCGCGTACGAGGCGATGCTGCGGCGCGAAGCGGCCCGCGGCGTGCTGACCGTGCTCGACCCCAACATCCGCGAGGCGCTCATCGCGGACCCGGCCGCCTACCGGGCCCGGTTCGCCTCCTGGCTGCCGGACGTCCGGCTGCTGAAGATCTCCGACGACGACGCCGCGTGGCTCACCGAAGGTGCCGATCCGGTCGCCGCCGCGAAGAAGTGGATCGAGTCCGGAGTGGACGCCGTGGTGCTCACCCGGGGCGCCGACGGGCTTTCGGTGATCACCGCCGCAGGTGAGCTGGCCCACGTGCCGTCGCGAAAAGTCACCGTGGTGGACACCATCGGCGCGGGCGACACCGTGCACGGCGCGCTGCTGGCCTGGCTGCACACCCGGGAGGCCACCGACCTGGCCTCCCTCGACGCCGGCGCGTGGCGCGAGGCCCTCACCTTCGCGGCGAAAGCGGCGTCGATCACGGTGTCCCGCAGCGGCGCCGAGCCGCCCACCTCCGCCGACCTGGCGGCCACCGTGTGAACCTGGTCCCAAATGGGCCCCCACGGGCAACGTCACCGCTGCGCGAAGGCGGGTTTCTCGACTAACGTTGAGGGGCATTCTTCATACCCCAGCGGGGCGGTGTGCAGCGAGGCGCCAGTGTTTCCTCGCGTGAACACGTGGCTACCTGTGGAACGTACAGGCGCCGCCGGCCCGTGCCCAACGTGAGAGGGACTTGCATGTCCGACGCGACGACTGCGGGGCAGTCCGGCGGAGAAACCGCGAAGCTGACCCTGCCGAGTGGCGAGCACGAGTTCAAGATCGTCCACCCGGTCGAGGGCGCGCCCGGGATCGAGCTGGGCAAGCTGCTGGCGCAGACGGGGTACATCACCTACGACCCCGGTTTCGTCAACACCGGTGCCGCGTCGTCCGCCATCGCCTACATCGACGGTGACGCCGGCATCCTCCGCTACCGCGGGTACCCGATCGAGCAGCTGGCCGAGAAGTCGACCTTCATCGAGGTCTCCTACCTGCTCATCTACGGCGAGCTGCCGACGCAGGCCCAGCTGGCCGACTTCACCGAGAAGATCCAGCGGCACACGCTGCTCCACGAGGACCTGAAGGCGTTCTTCAGCGGCTTCCCGCGCGACGCCCACCCGATGCCGGTCCTGTCGAGCGCGGTCTCGGCGCTGTCGACCTTCTACCAGGATTCGCTCAACCCGTTCGACGAGCCGAACGTGGAGCTGTCGACCATCCGCCTGCTCGCCAAGGTCCCGACGCTGGCGGCGTACGCGTACAAGAAGTCCGTCGGCCAGCCGCTGCTGTACCCGGACAACTCGCTGGGCCTGGTCGAGAACTTCCTGCGGATGACGTTCGGCTTCCCGGCCGAGCCGTACGACGTCGACCCGGACGTCGTCAAGGCGCTCGACCTGCTGTTCATCCTGCACGCCGACCACGAGCAGAACTGCTCGACCTCGACCGTGCGCCTGGTCGGCTCGTCCGAGGCGAACCTGTTCGCCTCGATCTCGGCCGGCATCAACGCGCTGTTCGGCCCGCTGCACGGCGGCGCGAACGCGGCGGTGCTCGACATGCTGGAGGGCATCCAGCAGGACGGCGGCGACGTCGCCAAGTTCGTCGAGCGCGTGAAGAACAAGGAAAAGGGCGTGAAGCTGATGGGCTTCGGGCACCGGGTCTACAAGAACTACGACCCGCGCGCGAAGATCATCAAGAACACCGCCGACGAGATCCTCGGCAAGCTGAAGGGCGGCGACCAGCTGCTCGACATCGCCAAGAAGCTCGAGGAAACCGCGCTTTCCGACGACTACTTCGTCGAGCGGAAGCTGTACCCGAACGTGGACTTCTACACCGGCCTGATCTACCGGGCGCTGGGCTTCCCGACGAAGTTCTTCACGGTGCTGTTCGCGCTCGGCCGCCTGCCGGGCTGGATCGCGCACTGGCGCGAGATGATCAACGACCCGGCCACCAAGATCGGCCGCCCGCGGCAGATCTACACCGGCCACGCGACCCGGGACTACATCCCGATGTCCGAGCGCTGATCAATTCCGCGAAAACGCCCCGTCGTGCACCGGCACGGCGGGGCGTTTATCGTTTACCGTCGTGACCCGAGAAGCGCCGGTTGTCCTGTGGTTCCGTCGTGACCTGCGGCTGGGCGACCACGCTGCCCTGCTGGAGGCGTCGAAGCACAGCAAGCACGTGCTCGCGCTGTACGTCCTCGACGAGGCGCTGCTGAAGCCCGGCGGCGCGCCGCGGGAAGCGTTCTTGTACGGCTGTCTCGAAAAGCTGAACGAGCAGCTCGGCGGCCGCCTGATGCTGGTCCGCGGCGACCCGGCGACCGAGGTCGTCCGCGCGGCGCGCAAGATCGGCGCGGCCGCGGTGCATGTCAGCGCGGACACCGGTCCCTACGGCCGTCGCCGGGACGAAGCGGTGGCGAAAGCGTTGGCGGAACACAACATCGAGTGGGTCGAGACGGGTTCGCCGTACGCGGTGACGCCGGGCCGCGTCACCAAGCCGGACGGCAGCCCGTACCGCGTCTTCACACCGTTCTTCCGCGCCTGGACCGGCCGCGGCTGGCATTCGCCAGCGGACACCGGACCGTCCCTTGTGGACTGGATCGAACCGGCGAAGTCGCTGGGGATCCCGCGTCCGCCGAAGGTTTCCGCGGCACTGCCCGAGCCGGGCGAGCAGGCGGCCCTCGACGTCTGGCACGCGTTCCTCGACGACGGCATCGAGACCTACTACGAGGATCGCGACCGCCCGGACCGCGAAGGCACGACGCGGCTTTCGCCGTACCTGCGCTGGGGCTGCATCCACCCGCGGACGATCCTGGCCGACCTGTCCGGCGACGACCGGGTGGGCGCGAAGTCGTTGCGCAGCGAGATCTGCTGGCGCGAGTTCCACGCCGACGTCCTGTGGCACCGCCCGGAAACCGCCCGCGAGAACTACGACAAGCGGTTCGACGGCATGAAGCACGACGACGACCCCGAGGCCTTCGCGCGGTGGTGCGAGGGCCGGACGGGCTACCCGATCGTGGACGCCGGGATGCGGCAGCTGCTCGCCGAGGGCTGGATGCACAACCGGGTGCGGATGGTGGTGGCGAGCTTCCTGGTGAAGGACCTGCACCTGCCGTGGTGGCTGGGCGCCCGCCACTTCATGAAGCACCTGGTGGACGGCGACCTGGCGTCGAACCAGCTGAACTGGCAGTGGGTGGCGGGCTGCGGCACCGACGCGGCCCCGTACTTCCGCATCTTCAACCCGACGACCCAGGGGGAGAAGTTCGACCCGCAGGGGGACTACGTGCGGAAGTACGTGCCGGAGCTGCGTTCGGTGCCGGGCAAGGCGGTGCACAAGCTGAAGGACCGCCCCGAGGAGTACCCGGAACCCATGGTCGACCACGGCCACGAGCGCCAGGTTTCCTTGGAGCGGTACGGCAAGATCACGTCGTGATCAGCCACGCAGGGCTTCCGTCAGCTTGATCCGGCTGCCGATCCGCAGCACGCTGTTGCCGTAGATCTTCCCGCCGAGCCAGGTCAGCAGCGCGACCAGCGCCACCGTCAGCGTCAGCGACAGCCCGATCTCCCAGCCCGCCGCCGCGCCCGTCGAAATGCGGGCCGGCATCAGGATCGGGGACAGCAGGGGGATCAGCGAGACGATCCGCGTCGCCGAGCCCGCCGGGTTCTGGACCAGCAGGTTGAACCCCGCGATGAACCCGACGACCAGGATGATGTTCAGTGGCCCGACCACCGACTGGGTGTCCTCCTGTCGGGAGACCAGCGAGCCGAGCGCGCCGTAGATGGTGGCGTACAACAGGAAACCCAGCAGGTACCAGAGCAGGCCCCACAGCACCGCGCCCGTCGCGAAGCCGGACAGCGTGAACACGCCGGTCGCCGACGCCGCGCCCAGGCCGACCACCGCGAGGATGACCAGCTGGGTCAGGCCGACCAGGCCGAGCCCGATCACCTTGCCCAGCAGCAGCTGCCACGGCCGCACGCTGGCGAGCAGGATCTCCACGACCCGGCTCGACTTCTCCTCGACCACGCCCTGGGCGACCATCATCCCGTAGGTGATGATGCTCATGTACAGCAGGAACGCCACGACCAGCCCGACGACCAGCCGCTGCGTCTGGTCCGCCGGCTGCGGCGAAAGGGCGTCGTCCCGGACGTGGGTGCCGTTGACCCTGGCCATCACCTCGGCCGGCTCCAGCTGCGCCGACGACAGCACGCCGTCGAGCACCTGTTGCTGGGCGACCTGGTCGAGCACCCGGCGCAGCTGTTCGTCCAAAGAGGACTTGTAGGTGGCGGTCAGCTGCGCCGCGCTGCCCGAGACGAGCGCGTCGAGGTCGCCGTCTTCGACCTTCTTCCGGCCCTCCGCCGGGTCGGTGACGACGACCGTGCTGATCTCACGGCCCGAAAGCGCCGCTTCGGTCTGCAGCTGGCGGGCGATGCCGATCGCCTGGCCGGTCAGCCCGACCGTGTTCTTGTCCGCCGAACTGGCCAGCGAAGTCTGGAAGAAGACGTACCCCAGCAGCAGCACCAGCAGGACGCCGGTGCCGACCACGAACGACCGCGTGCGCAGCCGCGTGTTCAGCTCGCGCTTCAGCACGAGCCAAACGGCGCGCCGGCCACTCAACGTCCTCATCGCGCTTCCCCCTTCTCGGACACCGCGTCGCGGAACAGCTCGGTGAGCGAGCGGCGACGGCGGCTGAACTCGGTGACCGGCCCGGTCGCCAGCGCGGCGGCCAGCACGGCCTGGTCGTCCGCGCCCGGTTCGAGGTCGAGCACGGTGGTGCTGCCGTGCTGTTCCAGCACCCCGACCCCCGGCAGGCCCGCGGCCCAGCCGGGGGCCGCGGCGGGCGCGGTGACGACGAGCTTGCTGCGCGCCCCCGCGGTCAGCTCATCGACGGTGCCGACAGCGACCATCCGGCCGCCGCGGATGATCCCGACCCGGTCGCACAGCCGCTCGACGAGGTCGAGCTGGTGGCTGGAGAACACGACCGGCACCCCCGCGGCGGCCTTCTCCCGCAGGACGCCGCTCATCACGTCGACGGCGAGCGGGTCGAGGCCGGAGAACGGTTCGTCGAGCACCAGCACGGCGGGGTCGTGCACCAGCGCGGCGGCGAGCTGCACGCGCTGCTGGTTTCCGAGGGACAGCTTCTGCACCTCGTCCTTGCGGCGGTCGGCCAGTCCGAGCCGGGTGATCCAGGTTTCCGCGTTGCGGTGGGCTTCGTTGGCGTTCAGGCCGTGCAGCTCGGCCAGGTAGACGAGCTGGTCGAGCACCTTCATCTTCGGGTACAGCCCGCGTTCTTCGGGCATGTAGCCGATGTGGGTGCGCGTCTCGTGCGTGACCGGTTCGCCGTCGAAGCGCACCTCACCGCCGTCGGAGGCCAGCACGCCCAGCGCGATCCGCATGGTGGTGGTCTTGCCGGCGCCGTTGCTGCCGACGAAGCCGAACAGCTCGCCGGCCCGGACGTCGAACGAAACGCCGTCCAGCGCGACCTTGGCGCCGTAGCGCTTGGAGATCCGGTCGATCTCCAGGGTCCCCTCAGGCATTTCCCATCCCCTCTTCGAAGTCCTCGGGGTCGTCGTCCGGCAGCGACCAGCCCAGCACGATGGCCGGGATGGTGGTGCCGGTGACCAGCAGCGCGGAGAGCATCATCGCGCCGCGTTCCGGGGTGCCGGCGGCGAACAGGCCGTAGAGCATGGCGATCAGCATCAGGTAGCTGAGTGCCTGGTAGCCGATGTAGGTAACGCGGTGGCGCCATTCGCGCTCGCGTTCGTCGAGCAGCCGCGAGAAGCTGCCGCACATCCGGCCGGTCAGGATGCGCAGCGTGATGAACGCGAACCCGCCGGCGACCAGCCCGGTCAGCCAGAAGGCCGGGAAGGCCCACTTCGGCTGGCTTTCGAACTGCGTGGCCCCGGCGACCAAGGCGAGGTCGGCGAGCACGAGGACGACGACGAGCGTCCGGCGGTGCTTCCGGGTGCGCCAGCCCGGCAGCTTCCGCGCTCGGCTCTGTTCGGCTTCTTCGAGTTTGTCGAGCTGGCGTTCCCAGTAGGCCGTGAGACGGCCCGGTTGCTCGGTCATGCTCCCCCCTCGCGGTAGACCTGGGTGGAAAGAGGCGTGAACGGCTCGCGGCTGAAGACCGCCTCGACGGGCAGGTCGAACACCGCGCAGATCCGGAACGCCAGGTCCAGGCTCGGATAGTGGTCACCGCGTTCGAGAGCGCCGATGGTCTGTGGGTTGACTTCGACGGCGCTCGCCAGCGCGGCTCGGGTCATCCCGCGCTCGGCCCGGAGCACGGGAAGCCGGTTGTAGATCGGCAGCTCTTTGCCGCGTCTGACCGGGCTCATGCAGCTAACTGTTGCAAAAACCCAACGAGTCGTCAACTTAAGAGAACATCAAGAGGGGTTGGATTCCCCTTAGGTCAACCCGGCTAGCGATTTGTCGACAAGTTCCGCTACTCGCGCCCGCGCGGCTTCGGCGTCCGACGGGATCAGCGACAGCCGTGTCCGGCGTTCCAGGACGTCCTCGACGTCCAGCGCTCCCTCGTTCCGGACCGCCCACACCACCTCGGCCGCCGTGATCTCCGTTCCCGGGCCCACCGGAGCCGCGAACTCCGTGTCCAGTTCGCCCAGCGCCGCCACCCGGGGCGCTTCGGTGCCATATCGCTCCACCAGCCGCGGTGCGGCGTCCACGAACGACAACTCGGGCCGGGAAGCCGCGCCCAGCAACGGCAACCGCGCGGTGCGGCAGGGCGAAAGCGGCAAGCCCGCGAGGCGGATGGCCGCGTCGACGGCGTCCTCGGCCATCCGGCGGTACGTCGTGAGCTTGCCGCCGACCACGGTCAACAGCCCGTCGGAACCGGCCAGGACCGCGTGCTTGCGGGACAGGTCCGCCGACCGGCCACCCGTTCCCTCGACCAGTGGCCGCAGCCCCGCGTAGGACCCGGCGACGTCCGCGCGCGTGAGCGGCCGCGCCAGAACCGACGAAGCCAGCGACAGCAGAAAGTCCACATCGGACTCGGGAACCACTGGCACGGAGGGGATCGGCCCGGCCACGGGTTCGTCCGTCAGTCCCAAATAGACTCGCCCGTCCGGCTGCGGAAGCAGGAAGACGAACCGGTTCGTCTCACCGGGCACGCCGATGTTCACCGACGTCGTCCCCATCGGCACCGTCCCCGGCGCCAGCACCAGGTGCGAACCGAGCGACGGCCGCAGCCGCACCGCGCCCGTCAGCGTCCCGGCCCACACGCCGGTCGCGTTGATCACCTGCCGCGCATGGATGTCCACTGTGGAGCCCGAAAGGCCGTCGCGCACCTGGACCCGGTCCGCCGAAACCGAAGTGGCCGAGAGCCGGGTCAGGATCCGGGCGCCGAACGACGCCGCCGTGCGGGCGAGGGTGACCACCAGGCGCGCGTCGTCGACCAAAGCGCCGTCGTAAGCCAGCAGAGCGCCGCGCAGGCCGTGGGAAGAAAGCCCGGGGGCCAGGGACAAGGCGAGCGCCGCGGGAATCGAGCGCGGCCGGGGCAGCACCGACGACGGCGTGCGCGCCGCCCGGCGGAGCGCGTCCCCCGCGCGCAGGCCCGCCGCGACCAGGGCCTGCTGCGCCCGGGAGGTGCTGGGGTACAACGGGAACAGCTGCGGCATCGCCCGGGTCAGGTGCGGGGCCGTGCGCGTCATCAGGATCCCGCGCTCCACCGCGCTCTCGTGCGCCAGCCCGAGTTCGCCGTGCGCCAGGTACCGCAGGCCGCCGTGGACCAGCTTCGACGACCAGCGGGACGTCCCGAACGCCAGGTCGTGCGCCTCCACGAGGGCCACCGACAGGCCGCGCGAAGCCGCGTCCAGCGCGATGCCCGTGCCGGTGACGCCGCCGCCGACCACCACGATGTCCACGCGCTCGCCCGACGCCAGCCGCGCGAGCTCGCGTTCGCGGCGCCGCGCGTTGAGCGAGCCGGACGTCATGGCCGCAGTGCCGCGTCGAGCACGTGGGTGAACTCCGCCATCAGCGCCGCCTCGTCGACGTCCGCGGTGGCCGGGCGCAGCGAGAACGCGAACGACTGCACCACCAGCAGCACCGACCGCGACTGCACCGCGACCGGCGCGCGCCGGATCGAGCCGTCCCGGTGGCCGGCCTCCAGGAGCCCGTGCAACGCCTGCTCGGCGAACTTCTGCGTCGCGCCGAGCCGCTCGACGATGTACGGGAGGACGAGCTCCGGGTCGACGTCGAGCAGGGTGCGGAACAGCGGGTCGGTCGACAGCGCGCGGACGCCGGCCGCCGCGATGAGCACCAGGCGGTCGCGGCTGGTCGCCGCGTCGGCGCCGCTTTCGCTCGCCGTGCGCAGCAGCCCGCTGAACTCGCGGGTCATCAGCGCCGCGAGCACGCTGCGGACGTCGGGGAACCGGCGGTAGACCGTCATCCGGCTGACGCGCGCGGTGCGGGCGATCTCGGCGAGTGTGGTGCGGCGCACACCGACGGCCAGCACGCACGAGCGCGCGGCGTCGAGCAGCACGTCATCGGCCACTCGCGTCGCCGTTTGGCGGTTGCGGGTGTCCGCGAGCGCGGAGGAACCCGCCGTCTGCGTGGTGTGACGTTTTACGTCCATGTGTCACACTGTAGTCGTGAACGCTCTCATTGACCACCGCCTCCGCCGGTCCTGGACCGCGGAAGCCGCCGGCGCCGCCCCGCTGCCCGCGCGTGCGGCCAGGTGGCTCGACCAGCGTATCGGCCCGGTGGTCCCCGGTGCCGCCCCAACCGGCGACTTGCCGGTAAAAATACCGTCGACGAAACTGGCAAAATCTGCCGAGGAAGCGCTGGCGAAGGTCGTCGGCGCGGAAAACGTGCAGGTCGATGACCCGGCGCGGCTCGCGCGGGCGACCGGGCTGTCCTACCTCGACCTCCTGCGGCGCCGTTCGCCTTCGGCGGACTTCCCGGTGCCCGACGCCGTCGTGCTTCCGGCCGACCCCGAAGAGGTCCAGGAGGTCCTCGACGTCTGCGTGCAGCACGACGTCGGCGTCGTGCCCTTCGGCGGCGGGACGTCGGTGGTCGGCGGCGTCGCCGCTCTGCGCGGGGAGAAGACGTCGGTGATCGCGCTGGACCTCGTCCGGCTCGACGCGCTGGTGTCGGTGGACGCCGAGTCGCGCATCGCCGTCCTGCAGGCGGGTGTCCGCGGCCCCGAGGCCGAGCGGCTGCTCGCCGGGCACGGCCTGACGCTCGGGCACGTCCCGCAGTCGTTCGAGCGCGCCACGATCGGCGGCTTCGCGGCGACGCGCTCGGCCGGCCAGGCGTCCTCGGGCTACGGGCGCTTCGAGGACATGGTGACCGGCGTGCGGCTGGCCACCCCACGCGGCGCGTGGAAGCTCGGCGTCGCCCCGGCGTCCGCGGCCGGGCCGGACCTGCGCCAGCTGGCGATCGGCAGCGAGGGGACGCTCGGCGTGATCACCGAGGTCGCGCTGCGGGTGCGGCCGGCGCCGGCGGTCCGGCGCTACGAGGGTTACGCGCTGCCGGGCTGGGCGGCCGGCGCCGAAGCGGTGCGGGACCTCGCGCAGCACCACGCGCTCGCCGACGTCACCCGTCTGTCCGATGTGGACGAAACCGAGGTGTCCCTCGCGCTGAACGCGGGGGTGAAGACGGCGGCGCTGCGCCGTTATCTGGCCGCGCGGGGCGTGCGCCGGCCGTGTTTCCTCATCGTGGGCTGGGAAGGCACCGCGCACGACGTGGCGCTGCGCCGCCGGGAGACGGCCCGGCGGCTGAAGGCTTCGGGTGCCGTGCGCGTCGGCAAGGCGCTCGGCGAGTCGTGGCGGCACGGCCGGTTCGCCGGGCCCAGGCAGCGGGACACGTTGCTGGACCTGGGTGTCTGCGTCGAGACGCTGGAGACCGCCGCTTATTGGTCCAATGTGGACGAACTGCGCGACGACGTCCGCGCGGCGCTGACGGCGGCACTGGGCCGTTCGATCGTCATGTGCCACATTTCGCACGCGTACGAAACGGGGGCGTCGCTGTACTTCACGGTGCTGACGGCCCGCGACGAAGCGGACCCGGTCGGGCAGTGGCAGCGCGCGAAGGCGGCGGCGTGCGAGGCGATCGCCGGGCTCGGCACGATCTCGCACCACCACGCCGTCGGCGTCGACCACGCGCCCTACCTTCACGCGGAAATCGGCGCGCTGGGCGTGGAGGTGCTGCGCGCGGCGAAGTCCGCGGTGGACCCGACCGGGATCCTCAACCCCGGGAAGCTGGTTTAGAAGGTCACCACGCTGCGCAGGACGTCACCGTGGTGCATGCGCTCGAAGGCCTGCTCGACGCCGTCGACGCCGATGCGCTCGGTGACGAACTTGTCGAGCGGCAGCCGGCCCTGCAGGTAGAGGTCGACGAGCATCGGGAAGTCGCGGCTGGGCAGGCAGTCGCCGTACCAGGAGGACTTGAGCGAGCCGCCGCGCGAGAAGAAGTCGATCAGCGGCAGGTCGTTCAGCCGCATTTCCGGTGTCGGCACGCCGACCAGCACGACCGTGCCGGCCAGGTCGCGCCCGTAGAAGGCCTGCCGCCAGGTCTCGGGACGGCCGACGGCGTCGATCACGACGTCGGGGCCGAAGCCGCTGGTGGCGTCCTGCATGGCCTCGACGACCTGTGCCTCGGACAGGCCCTTGCTGTTGAGCGTGTGGGTGGCGCCGAAGTCCTTCGCCCAGGTGAGCTTCCGGTCGTCCATGTCGATCGCGACGATCGTGGTGGCCCCGGCCAGCTTCGCCCCGGCGATGGCGGCGTCCCCGACCCCACCGCACCCGATGACGGCGACCGAGTCCCCGCGCGTGACGGCGCCGGTGTTGATGGCCGCACCGAGCCCGGCCATCACCCCGCACCCGAGCAGCCCGGCGACGGCGGGTTCGGCGGCCCGGTCGACCTTCGTGCACTGTCCGCTGTGGACAAGGGTCTTCTCGAGGAAGGCCCCGACGCCGAGGGCGGGCGACAGCTTGGTGCCGTCCTGCAGGGTCATGGGCTGGGTGGCGTTGAAGGTGGAGAAGCAGTACCACGGCTTGCCGCGCTTGCAGGCCCGGCAGGTGCCGCAGACGGCGCGCCAGTTGAGGATGACGTAGTCGCCGGGCTCGAGATCGGTGACGCCCTCGCCGACGGCCTCGACGACCCCGGCGGCCTCGTGGCCGAGCAGGAACGGGAAGTCGTCGTTGATCCCGCCCTCGCGGTAGTGCAGGTCGGTGTGGCAGACCCCGCAGGCCTGGACGTTCACGACGGCTTCGCCGGGACCGGGATCGGGCACGAGGACGGTCTCCAGCGAGACGGGCTCGCCCTTCGCCCGCGAAACGACCCCCTGGACCTCGTACGGCATTCGAACCACCTTCCGGCTGCGCTGCTGGTCGACCGCAGCTAATCACGGATCATGCGGGGATGGCGACATCCGCATGAGTGAGGTTTTGCGCAACATGTTGCGTGTTACGCAACTGCGGGTCGCCAGGTGGCCGTGCGGGACCTCGGGTTGCCACCGATGTCGCGAATGACTCATTCGGGACGTGGGAGGTCCCGAATGCCACGCGGTGGAACGGTGTTCCCGACATCAGCTACGACCACGTGCCCGGCAAGCCGCTGATCACCGCCGAGTTCCAGGGTG
>NZ_JBSFNC010000144.1:0-23037 GCF_053586895.1 Amycolatopsis sp. NPDC003731
TCGGTCAGGACGTCTTCGTCGTCGAAGCCGCGCAGCGGGGCCAGCTCGCCCAGTTCCGGGGGGATGACGCGGACCTGGGCGCCGGTGGTGGTGAAGGTGACCCGCCCATCCCCGACCGCATAACTCAACCGCCGGTTGACGCGATAAGACCCAGCCGCCACCTCGACCCACGGCAGCACCTTGAGCAGCCAGCGGGAGGAGATGCCCTGCATTTGCGGGACCGACTTGGTCGTCGTGGCCAGGGTCCGGGCCGCCGCCCGCCCCAAGCTCGACGGCGCCTGCTCGGATTCCACCTGCTCGGATCCCACCGGGTCGGTGACAGTCACAACGAGGACCACCCAATCATTCGCGTTCGGCACGTGCCCGCCCCAGCCGGCACGCCGGTCATGACCTGCTATTCCCTGATATGCGCGGTTTCGTCGCGCCGCGAAATCAACATAGCAACCGCGACTGCCCGCACAATGACACGATCGGGTCACCGGGTTAATGGCCGGGCCGCCGCTTGATCATTTTCCGATGATGTTCGACGACCGTGGTCACGGCCTGTTCGCGGACGTCACTCGGTCGAGATAATTCCTGCTCGGCAGCGCGGTCCACGGTCGCCCAGCGATACCGCACCACCGGTTGTACCCCCTCGCAACTGCGCCGAATCGGCGACTTTCGTGATCCTCGTGCGGCCAGCAGGATGAATTCCGCCCTTTCTGTTGTCCGCCCGTAAATGGGTGACTAACTTGAGCGGTCCCGGACGCGGAATGCCGGGCAGTGCTTCCCGCGCTTCGCGGGCGAAAGGACCCGGATGAACATCTTCGTGGCCGGCAGTCTCTGGGTGGCCGGCGCGGCCGTCGTGGCGGGCGTGATCGCGTACCTGGTCCGCCGGTTCGGCTGGGACGAGGGCCGGCCCGACAACAACGACGCGGCGGGCCAGGTGTTCACCATCGTCGGCGGGCTGCACGCGGTCCTGGTCGCCTTCGTCCTGATCTCGCTGTTCGACTCGGTGAGCGAGGCGAGCCAGAACGCGCAGACCGAAGCCGACAGCCTCGTCGCGGCCACGTGGGCGGCCGACGCGCTGCCGGGCGAAACGAAGGACCGGGTGCACCAGCTCGCCGCCGCGTACGCGCGGACGGTCGAGGAGCAGGAGTGGCCGCGCCTGGCCGACGGCGGCCCGGTGCCGACCACGGGCGCGACGCAGCTCGACCAGATGCGCGAGGCGGTGGCGGCCGCCCCGGCCGAGGACGACTGGCTGCTCGACCGCAAGACCGAGGCGAGCAATCAGCTCTGGTCGGTCTACCAGGCCCGCGAGCAGCGGCTGGCGCACTCCGGCGCGGACGGCGTCGGCGCCGTCGTCTGGTTCGCCCTGATCCTCGGCAGCCTGATCACCGCGATCCTGCTGCCCAACCTGTTCGGCGGCACCCGGCTCGCCGCGCACATCATCATCGTGTCCACGCTGGCCGGCACGATCACGTTGCTGCTGTTCGCCATCTACCAGCTGCAGAACCCGTTCAGCGGCGGCGCGAAGGTGGCGCCGGAGGCGTTCACCTCGGCCCTGGAAAGGCTGGCTTGACCGGCACGCGGGCCCGCTGGGCGGCGATGCTCGGCGTGGCCGTGGCGGTCTCGGCGCTGCTGGCGGCCACGGGCTGGCTCGCACCGCCGTCGGCGAAGGAACCGGCCCAGGCGCCGGGCGCCTGCACGGTCCTGCAGGCGGAGAACGAACGCGCCGGCGCACCGACGACGTTGCGGCTGCTCTCCCTGCCCGGCGGGGTGACGCGGCGGGTGAGCCAGGCCGGCTACTGGATCAACGCGATGGGCTACTCCGCCGCGCAGGGTGTCGTCTACGGCGTCGCCGACGGCACCCGTGCCGGCCGCTACCCGGGCGCGCACGCGGTGCGGATCGACACCGCCGGCATGGTGACCGACCTGGGCGTGATCGGCCGGGCCGGCGCGCGGAAGCCGGTGTGGAGCCCGGTCACCGGCGCCACCGCGGGCGCGATCGACGGCGACCGCTGGTACGTCCGGCAGGGCAGCGATCTGTACACAGTGGACATCGACCCGGCGGCTCCGGACTACGTGCGGGTGGTGCACCGGACGGCGCTGCGGCCGGTGTCGCTCGCCGTCGGGGTCGACGACTTCGCCTTCGACCCGGCGGACGGGCTCCTCCACGGCGTCTCGGCGACCTCGCGCGGGGACGGCTCGGTGGTCACCCTCGACCCGTCGAGCGGGAAGGTCGCGGTGGTGCCCGGGCTGAAGTTCCCCGAGGGCGGCGCGTATGGGTCGGTGGTGCTCGCGCCCGGCGCGATCTACGCCACGGCCAACCGCGACGGGCAGCGCAGCGTCACCTACCGCCTGCCGCGCGACGGCTCGGGCCCGGCCACCGAAGTCGCTTCCGGGCGGCCGCTGGTGAGCGGCGACGCGGCGGGGTGCTTCGCCGAGGCACCCGCACCCCTGCCCCCACCGCCGCCGACGACCCCTCCCGGACAGTCGTCACCCCCGCCGACGACGCCTCCGGGGCAGTCCTCGCCCCCGCCGACGACGCCTCCGGGGCAGTCGTCACCTCCGCCGCCGCCCCGGACCGAGCCGCCGGCACCGGAGCCGTCACCCCCGCCGCCACCACCGGTGGAGCAGCCCGTCGTCGTGCCGCCGACCCCCGTGCCGGCACCCCCGCCGCCGGTGGTCACGCCGACGACGTCCACCCCGGCCCCGCCGCCTTCGCCGCCGACGACACGCCACGCGCGTCCGGAGAAGAAGACCCAGGTGGTCGTCCAGGACGCCGGGCACCGCACCGAGCAGAAACGGCGCTGGGGGCTGACGGCGCTGATCCTGGTGCTCGGCGGCGGCGCGGCGGTCGGCCACGTGCGCCGGCACCGGTGAGGGGTCAGTACTTGAACTGGTCGACGTTGTCGGCGGTGATGAGCAGGGGATCGCCCAGCAGGACGGTCTTCGTCGCGTCGTCGTACTTCACCGCCGGCAGCTCCAGGCTCACCTTGTTGACGGCCTGGAGCGGCTTGCCGTCGGCGACCTGCTTCGCCGTCCACGCGGTCAGGTAGCCCAGCGACTCGACGTTCCACAGCACCGACTGCGAGCACGAGCCCTTGAGCAGGTACGGCTTGATGGCCTGCGGCGTCCCGACACCGACGGTGAACACCCGGCCGATCTTCTGCTCGTCGTCCACCGCCTTCGCGACGCCGGGCGCGGACGTCGTGCACTCGCCGATCAGCCCGGTCAGGCCGGGGTGGCCGGCCATGAGCTGCTTGGCGAGGACGGTCGCCTTGTCCGTGTCTTCGCCCGCGTACACGGTGTCGACCAGCTCGGCCTTCGGATAGCGCGTGGCCGCGTACTCCTTCTGGACGGCGATCCACGAGTTGAGGTTCGCCGCGGCCCGGCCGCAGGAGACGATCGCGTACTGGCCGGTGCCGCCGGTCTTCGCCATCAGCGCGTCGACGAGCGCGGTGCCGATGCCCTGCGCGCTCGCCTGGTTGACGAACACCTCGCGCTGCGTGCCCGGCGCGTCGGTGTCCGAGGTGAGCACGTGGATGCCCTTCGCCCTGGCCTCGGCGATCACGCCCGCAAGCGCGGCCGGGTCGTTCGGGGCCACGACGATGACGTCGACCTTCTTCGCGATCAGGTCGCGCAGGATGCTGACCTGCGCGGCCGGGTCGACCGTCTCCGGGCCGGTCGAGTGCCACACCACGCCGAGCTGCTTCGCCGCTTCGAGGCCGCCGTTGTCCATCGCCTGGAAGTACGGGATGTCGCGGACCTTGGGCACGAACTCGATCCGGGTCGGCGCCGGCGCGGGTGCGCTGTCCAGCTGGTCCGAGCAGCCTCCCAGCGCGAGCGCCGCGACCAGGGTCGTCGCCGCGACCAGCCGGAAAGTCTTCGTCGGCCCTCGCATCTCCACCCGTTCCTCAGGAAATTCGATCGGTTCGATGGGTCTGCGCGTGGTGGAGACCAAGGGCGAACGTAGGGCCCCGGGTAACTGTGGTCAACGGGATGTGCGCAAAGGGTTACGGAAGTGAGTTCTGTCTCGGGTGGTCCCGGAGGTGAATGCCCTGGCCGGACGCTTTCGATCACGCTCCGTAGTAGCCTGCCTGCTTCGGGTGGTGTGACCCGGGAGACGTGCGACGGGTACCCCCTAGGGGTATAGTCCGAGTCATGAGCGAACAGCACGGGGCTTCGTGGGCGACGGCGATCCAGGCGACTCTGCACTGCCTGACCGGCTGTGCCATCGGGGAGGTGCTCGGCATGGTGCTGGGCACGGCGTTCGGCCTGCACAACGCGGCCACCGTGGTCCTCTCGATCGCGCTGGCCTTCGTCTTCGGGTACGGCCTGACCATGCGGGGCGTCCTGAAGTCGGGGATGAACTTGCCGGCGGCGTTCAAGGTCGCGTTGGCCGCGGACACCGTGTCGATCGCCGTGATGGAGCTGATCGACAACACCGTGGTCGTGGCGATCCCGGGCGCGATGGACGCCGGGCTGGCCAGCCTGCTCTTCTGGCTGGCGCTGGTCCTCTCGCTGGCGATCGCGTTCGTCGTCACGGTGCCGGTCAACAAGTGGATGATCGGGCGCGGCCTCGGGCACGCCAAGGTGCACGCGCACCACCACTGAGCAGGGCGTCCGGGGAGGTGGCGGCCTCCCCGGACGCCGCTACACGGCGGACAGGTCGACCGCGCGGTCGACCTTGCGCCGGTCGAGCACCCGCAGGATGCCTTCCAGCAGGTAGTAATCGGCGTAGGGCAGCGAGACCTCGACGCCGTCCTCGGCCGGGCGGTTGCGGGTGCAGCGGGCGACACTCGCCTCGGCGCGGGTGGACTTCGTCGTCAGGCACGTCCGCGACACCGCGGTGAGGATCCGCAGCGCGCTCTCCCGGTACTGCGGGCGGTGCGTGAGCTCGGCCAGGTCCAGCAGGCCGCACGCCATGATCACGCCGGCGGATGCGTCCTTGACGTCGTTCGGGGCCTGCGGGGCCAGGTAGTCCCACACCGGGACGTGGTCGGCGGTCAGCCGGGACAGCGCGAAGTCCGCGAGCCGGCGGGCCGTGGTCAGGAACTCCGCGTCCCCGGTGCGCCGGTGGATGGTCGTGAACCCGTAGACGCCCCAGGCCTGCCCGCGCGACCAGCACGACGTGGGGCTGTAGCCCTGCACGGTGTTCGGCCCGATCGGCGCGCCGGTGACCGGGTCGAAGTCGAACACGTGCGGCGTCGACCCGTCGGGGCGCAGGAAGTTCCGCTGCGCCGTCTTCGCGTGCGCGACGGCGATCTCGAGGTACTTCGGGTCCTGCGTCTGCGCGCCGGCGAACGCGAGCAGGTCGAGGTTCATCATCGTGTCCATGATGACGCGGCCGGCGTTGTTCGGATCGGACAGCGCGCCCCAGGCGCGGATGAACCGACCTGCCGGGTTGTAGCGCTTGATCAGCGACGACGCCGCTTGGATCGCGCCCGCTTTCCACTTTTCGTCGCCGGTGAGCCGCCAGGCCGTCACCCACGAGGGGTAGAAGAGGAAACCGAGGTCGTGCGTGCCCGTGTCGTTCTGGCGCGGCGCGAGTTTTTCGGCGGACGCCAGCGCGAGGGTCTTGAATTGTTCCTCGCCGCTGTGCAGCCAGGCCAGCCACAACTGGCCGGGCCAGAATCCGCCGACCCAGTCGCCGTTCTGCGAATAGGTCCATTTCTCGAACTTCGTGCCAACCGGGAACGCGGTGACGCCGGGGGCCACCGCGCGGAGCTTGGCCACCGCGTAATCGGCCGCTTGGCGGAGCGTCCGGGTGGCCGAGGCCAGGTCGGAGGGTTCGGGGGTGGCCGCCGAAGCGGTCGTCGAGGTGCTGGCGCCCACCGCCACCGCGGCACCGGCCGCGGTGGTCAGCAGGGTTCTCCGGGAAACGCTCACAGGTACCCGCCATTCCGTGATTTCGTGATTCCGTGGGAGGGAATTTTGGCACGCACGGCGGGGCGTTGTACACCCGGCGGGGGTCTGTTCACGGTTGTGAATTATGTGCCGCTGAGTGGAATGGCGCGGAAATGGGCGAAGGCCCGGCGGGGGACACCGGGCCTTCGCCGTTGTCGCGGGTGAGGGCAGTCAACCTCGCGACGGTTTTCAGCAGTGCGGGGCGACCGGCTGGTCCGAACCCGTCTGCAGGTAGGTGTCGGACACGTAGTGGCCCGGGCCGATCCGGTCCCAGATGTTGCTGGTGCCGAACTTGCCGGTGACGGTGTCACCCTCGACGTAGCATTCGATGTTCACCTTGGCGTAGTTCGCCGCCAGGCCCTTGATGGCGGCCGAGGTGCTCGCGCTCGCCCGGACGTTCATCGGGTCGCCGGCCGTGCTGACCACCCCGGTCGGGCCGGAGCCGGTCCACAGGTAGGTGACGTTGACGTTGCCGTTGTCGGACATGCCGAGGCCGTCCCAGAAGACGCCGTCGGCGAGGTCGATGCCGGCCGGGTTCTGCACCTTGTAGCCGAGGCCGCTCTTGCCGCCGTTGTAGCCGTTGTAGTAGGCGGCGTACGCCTCGGGCTGGCCCTGCGGCAGGTCCTTGAACTTGGTGCGCACCGACGACGGGTTCCAGTAGTCGTCCTGCTCGTTCCACGGCCCGATGTCCCACACGGGCGCGTACTCGCACTTGCTGCCGTCGGTGCGGCAGACGCGCACGGAGTAGTCACCGGTGCCCTTGGGGGCCAGTCCCTTGCCGGACGGCAGCGCGACGAAGTGGTCGCGGCTGGTGATGATGTGGCCGTTGGCCGTCTTGCCGCCGATCAGGCCTTCCCGGGTGCCGTACACCTTGTAGGTCAATTCGGTGCCGGCGGTCAGGGCGTTGGCCTGCGGGGCGCTGTCGGCGCTGAGCTTGACACCGGTGACCGACGGGCGCACGCCGTCGGTGGTGCTGTGCAGGCTGATCCGCACCTGCACCTCACTGACGGAGCTCTTCAGCGTGGTGCCCGCGGGCGTCCACTCGGTCCAGTCGTTCACGCCGGTCCGGCCGCGGACGTCGACGTCGACCGACGTGCCCTTGGGGGTGTCGGCGGTCAGTTCCGCGCTGACGCGGTTGGCGGCCGAGCCGAGCTTGTGCTCGGCGGTGGTCAGGCTGCCCTCGCTGCCGGCGAACACCCGGGCGGTTCGGTGCCAGGCGGCGTCGGCCAGGGTGAGCGTACCGCCCGCTCCGGTGACGTTGACGTCGTTGCTGTCCACAGTGGACAGGTCGGCGGTCCAGTTCGTGGTGGTGGCGGCCTGGGCGGGGGCTCCGGCCAGTGCCGTCACCGCCCCGGCGGCCAGAACCGCCGCGGTCACGCGGCCGGCCATCTTATTCCGGATCATCCCCGGTTCTCCTCTCGCATCTGCGTTTTCGAAGGTGCGAGAAGGTTGACGGGGGTGCGTACATGATCCGTACAACGAGATTGTGCGGTTCGTTTGGTGGTTGCTTTCCCTGCGGGAGCTTTCCCCTGCCGGGGGCTTTCCCTGCGGGGCCTCCCTGCCGGGGGCTCCCCCGCCGGCCCGAACGCCGGATTGTTCAACGGCCGACAGGCTGTGTCAAGGCGGGAAAGATGCCTTGACACAGCCTGTCGGCCGCTGAGGGCGGCTGCGTATCGGTTCGGCAGGGGGGTGTGGCCGGGGGCGGTCGTTGTGCGCGGGCTGCCGCGCCGAGCTCAGGCTGAAGCGATGTGCGGGCGCTCCGCCGACTCCTCCAGCACGACCGTCGGCTCCTTCGGGCGCGTTGACAGCTCACGCCAGATGGCCAGCGCCCTCTCCGAGTAGTCCCGCGAGCGCTCCGGCTGCGACAGCGCCCTGTGCAGCTCCCCGAGCAGCTGTGACACCTCGGCCTCCGACCTCCGATCGCCATTGCGCCTGTGGACCGCCAGGGAGTTCACCAACAGCAGCTGCGCGTGTGCGAAATCTCCGCTGTGCAAACACAACTCGCCCAGGTTCTGGTTCGCGTACCCCACGCAGTGGTCGTCGCCGAGGTCTGTGAAGATCGCGATTGCCCGGTCCACGTGCTCGCGGGCCGCCGCCAGGTTGCCCTGGTGCTGGAACAGCAAGCCCAAGCGCTTGAGGGCGTGGGCCTCTCGGTGACGGTCGCCGATCGAGGCCGACAGCTCCAGGGCGTCCGTTATCCAGCGCCTTGCCGCCGCGTAACAGCCTCGGGACATCCACACCGCTCCCGCGCCCAGGCGGGCCACCGCCTCCCCGTTCGGGTCGTCGGCCTCCGCGAACAGCTCCAGTGCCTCGTGGCAGTGGTCGAGAGCCAGGTCGTCGTCGCCCTCGATGCGCAGGATCGTCGACAGCCCCGTCAGTGCGACGGCCACCCCTTGGGCGTCGCCGACCGCATCGAACAGCTTCTTCGACTCCTCGAACGCCACCCGGGCCTCGGCGTACTCGTCCTGGTACAGCAGGTACTGCCCGAGGTTGCGCTGGACGATCGCCTCGGCGCGGGCCGAGCCCGTCCTGCGGGCCGCCGCCAGGGCCACCAAATGAGTGCTGTGCCAGTCGTCCTGGGGGCCGCGGAGGTCGAAGTACGGCGTCAGCGCCGAAGCCAGCTGCCACGCCAAGTCGTCGAATCCGTGCTGGGCGGCCAGCGAGACCGCCGCCACCGTGGTGTGGCGCTCGGCTGCGAACCACGCCGCCGGGTCCTCGGGCAGGACGTCGAAAGGCACCGCGGGCCGCGGTAGCTCGTCGTCGCAGTACGCACCGAAGAAGTGCAGCGGCATCCGGCGCGCCGCCTCGAGTGCCAGCCCCAGGTAGCCCTCCAACGCCCGCCGCAGGCCGGCGCGGGTCTTGGCCGCGTCGCTCCGCTCGGCCAGCTCCACCGCGTACACGCGCAGCAGGTCGTGCAGCCGGTAACGGGGCTGACCTGCCGAATCGGAACCCACCAGCTCGACGAGGTGGCCGTCGACCAGCACGTCGAGGACGTCCTCGGCCTCCCGGCGGCCCAGCACGGCCGCGACCGTCCACGCCGGGAACTGGACCGGCCCGAGCAGGCCGAGCCCGCGGAAGGCCGTCGCCGCCGACATCGGCAGCAGGTCGTACGACAACGTCACGCTCGCGCGGACGGCGAGGTCGCCGACGCGCAGCTCGTCGAGCCGGCGGCGCTCGTCGCCCAGCCGGTCCGCCAGCAGCCGCAACGTCCAGCCCGGCCGGTGCGTCAGCTTCGCGCCCGCCACCCGGATCGCCAGCGGCAGGTGCCCGCACTGGCGCAGGATCGCCGCGGCGCTCTCCGGCTCGGCGGCCACCCGCTCGCCGCCGACGATGCCCTCCAGCAGGCGCGCGGCCTCGGCCTCGGGCAGCAGGTCGACGTCCACCGGCTTCGCGCCGGCCAGCCCGGGCAGCCGGATCCGGCTGGTCACCAGCACCGCGCACGCCCCGGCCCCCGGCAGCAGCGGCCGGACCTGGGCTTCGCTGCCGGCGTCGTCGAGCACGACGCACATCCGCCGCCCGGCCAGCCGCGACCGCAGCAGCGCCGAGCGCTCGGCCAGCTCGCGCGGCAGGCCGGCGTCGGGGATGCCCAGCGTGCGCAGCAGTTCGGCGAGCACGCTCATCGGCGCGCGCGGCGACGACGACGTGCCGGCCAGGTCGACGTGCAGCTGGCCGTCGGGGAACTCGTCGCGGACCGCGTGCGCGACGCGGACGGCGACCGCCGACTTGCCGACGCCGGGCGCCCCCGACAGCACGACCACGGCGGGCGTGCCGGAGTCCGCGCGCTCCCGCAGCAAGGTGACGACGTCGCGGATCAGCGCGTCCCGGCCGGTGAAGTCCGGCAGGTCCAGGGGCAGCTGGCAGACCGGGGCGACATCGGCGGGACGGGCGGGGGAGAGCACGTTCTCGGGGACGAGGGTCGCGCGCAGCTCGCGCAGCCGGGCACCCGGTTCGGCGTCGAGCTCCTCGCGCAGGACCCGCTCGGCCGACTCGTACGCCTCGATCGCGTCGCCGGTCCGGCCCGCGGCGCGCAGCGCGACGATCAGCTGCGCCCAGAGTTCTTCACGCAGGGGGTGCTCGGTGACCAGGCCGCGCAGCTCGGCGATGGCCTCGCCGGAACGGCCGAGGCCGATCCGCGCGCGCAGGCGCTGTTCCTGTACCGACAGCCGCAGCTCGGTGAGCCGGGCGACGGTCGCGCCCCAGCTGTGGTCGTGCGGCAGGCCTTCGAGGACTTCGCCGCGCCACAGCGCGTCGGCCTTGTCGAAGAGTTTGAGGGCGCTCTCGGCTTCGCCGCCGTCGAGCGCTTCCTGCGCTTCGCCGGCCAAAGCGGCGAACGCGAGGTGGTCCAGTTCTTCCGGCGACGCGGTCAGCAGGTAGCCGGAGGCCCGGCTGCTGATCCGCTCGCCCAGGTCGGGGTGGATCTCCGCGAACCGTCTTCGCAGGGAATGGACGTATGTGCGGATGTTCGCCGCGGCCGATCGCGGCGCCGATTCCGGCCACAGCACTTCCACCAGCACGTCGGTCGACACGACGACGTTCGGCTGCAGGGCCAGCGCGGCCAGCAGCAGCCGGGGCTTCGGGCCGCCGAGGGCGATCACCCGCCCGGCGGCGGTGACCTCCAGCGGCCCGAGGACGCGAATGGTAAGCGAGGTGGTCTCAACCTGCCCGATGAGTTCCCCCATGTCCCGGACTCTAGGACCGTCCGGGCGCACCGGCTAGATCCATTCGGAGTGTCCGAGCGCACACGGGCGCCCTTTGTACGGAACGTGTACGGCGAAGACCGACGCTGCCGGCATGAAGCGATCGATCCTCCGGCGCATCGCCGGTACCGGCCTGACCCTGGCCGCGGTCGGCGCGCTCCTGACCGGCGGCGCGATCGAGGCGTCCGCGGCGGCGAGCGGGACCGTGAAGACCGCGGGCGACCCCCTCAACGTCCGCCGCGCACCCACCACGGCCGCCACGGCGGTCAAGACCGTCGCCAACGGCGCCACCGTCGCCATCGACTGCCAGGTCAACGGCTCGTCGGTGACCGGCCCGTACGGCACCGGCACGTTGTGGGACTACGTGCCCGCGCTCGGCGGGTACGTCTCGGACACCTACGTCTTCACCGACTCCGACACGCGGGTCGCGCCCGACTGCGGCGTCGGCTCGGGCAGCGGCCAGTGCGCCGACGCCTGCGCGGGCGAGGGGCAGTACCGCTCGTCCGACTCGCACTTCCTGGTCTACGACACCGACGCCGACGGCTATTCCGCCGTGGTCGCCTACTGGCTCAAGGGCGGCGCCGGGCCGTTCTACGTCTGGAACTCCGGCGGCGAGGGCACGAAGGTCGACAAGGCCGTCACGGTCCCGCACGGGGGCTGGGTCTTCTACAAGGTCTGCGTCGCGAACTACACGACCGCGAAGCCCGACCTCAAGTCCTGCAGCGACGGCATCACCGACTTCGCGGCCTGACCGCGTCCACCACGAGAAAGGGTTTTCCCATGGGTCAGGTCAACCGGCGCAAGGTGCTGCTCGGCGGGCTCGCCGCGGTCACCGCCACCGCCGCTTCGGCGGCGCTCCCGTCGTGGGCGAACGCCCGCACCACGGCCGCCGCCCCCGCCATCCACGATCCCTTCCAGCTCGGCATCGCCTCCGGCGACCCGCTGCCCGACAGCGTGGTGCTGTGGACGAGACTCGCTCCGGCGCCGCTCAACCCGGACGGCTTCGGCGGCATGCCGGACGCCACCTACGCGGTCGACTGGGAGATTGCGAACGACGCGGCGTTCAGCTCGATCGTGCAGCGCGGCTCGGTGGACGCCGTCCGCGCGTCCGGGCACAGCGTCCACATCGAACCGACCGGGCTGCAGCCGGCCCGCGAGTACTTCTACCGGTTCAAGAGCTCGGGCTACATCTCGCCGGTCGGCCGGACGCGCACCGCGCCCGCCGCCGGGGCCGCGGTCAACCAGCTCAAGTACTGCTTCAGCTCCTGCCAGCACTGGGAGGAGGGCTACTACCACGCGTACAAGGGCATCGTGGCCGACGACCCGGACCTCGTGCTGTTCCTCGGCGACTACATCTACGAGAAGAAGTCGGGCCGCACCGCGCAGGAGCGCAACCCGCGGAGCCTGGCGTTCACCGAGGACGTCACCACGCTCGCGCAGTACCGCGCCCGCCACGCCCAGCACAAGACCGACGCCGACCTGCAGGCCGCGCACGCGATCGCGCCCTGGATCGTCGTGTTCGACGACCACGAGGTGATGAACAACTGGAACGGCACCACCTCGCCGGCCACGGCCGCGCGCAAGGCCGCCGGGTTCCAGGCCTTCTACGAGAACACCCCGATCCGGTCGACGGCCAAGCCGAACGGCGCGTCGATCCAGCTCTACCGGCAGTTCCTCTGGGGCAACCTGGCCCGCTTCCACATGCTCGACACGCGCCAGTACCGCAGTGCCCAGGTGCCCGACCCCTCCGGTGACGCCGGCCCGGCCTGCGCCGACATGCGCAGCACGTCCCGCAGCATCCTCGGCGCCACGGAGGAGGCGTGGCTGCTCAAGCAGTTCGAGTCGCACCCGGCGACCTGGGACTTCCTCGGGCAGCAGGTCTTCTTCGCCACGCGGGACTCCGACGGCAACAAGGCCACCTGCGAGAGCAACGACTCCTGGCAGGGCTACGAGGCCTCCCGCAACCGGATCCAGCAGGGCTGGGTCGACCGCAAGGTCGCCAACCCGGTCGTGCTCACCGGCGACGTCCACCGGCACTGGGCCGCCGACCTGCGGCTCGACTACTTCGACCACAGCGACCCGGTGATCGGCTCGGAGCTGGTCACGACGTCGGTGACGAGCAACAGCGACACCGCTTCGCCGCCGAGCGCGGCCTGGTACGCGAACAACCCGCACGTCAAGTACTGCAAGGGCGAGCGCGGGTACGTCCGCGTCACGACCACGCCGTCGCAGATGCGGGCCGACTTCATGACGACGTCCGACACGAGCGTGTACGACCCGGCGTCGGTGGTGATCAAGAACGACGTCAGCTACGTGGTGCAGGCCGGAAAGGCCGGGCTCCAGAAGGTTTGAAACCACGCTGCGTGACTCCCGATCATGGCGGATTCACATGGCGGACCGTGAAAAACGCACGGGGCTCCCGGGCCCGGTGAAGGTAGACTCCGAGAATCCTGAATGGACACCGGCTCCATCGACCACGGGGACCCGCGCCCGACTGGGGGTGGCGCGGGTCCCCAGGCCCGTCGATCTTGACATTTCGTTCGTGCGACTCGTAATCTGGGTGTTCCGCCGTCATGCCGAATTCTTCGAATCCATGACAAGGCGGTTCCACGGTGAAAAAACTCTTGCTGATCACCTTCGCGGTGGCCGGGCTGGTGGTGGCCGGCGCCGGCGTTTCCACCGCTGCACCCGGCGGCGTCTACGACGTCAAGGACTACGGCGCCAAGGGGAACGGGTCGGCCAACGATTCGGCCGCCATCGACAAGGCGATCACCGCGGCGAACGCGGCGGGCGGCGGCACCGTGCGGTTCACCTCCGGCACCTACAAGTCGGCGAACACCGTTCACCTCAAGAGCAACGTCACGATCCAGCTCGACGCCGGGGCCACCATCACCGGGTCGAGCGCGGACACCTACGACAAGCCCGAGTCGAACCAGTGGGACGACTACCAGGACTACGGCCACAGCCACTTCCACAACGCGATGTTCTACGGCGACAAGCTGACGAACATCGGCTTCACCGGCGCGGGCACGATCGACGGCGGCGGCAACCTCATCACCGGCAACCCGAAGTCCGGCGAGGCCGACAAGATCCTGTCCCTCACCCGGTGTGACGGGCTGACGCTCTCCGGCGTCAAACTGCGCCGCGGCGGGCACTTCGCGGCGCTGATCAACGGCTGCACGAACGTCGTTTCCGACCACCTGACCATCGACACGGCGAGCGACCGCGACGGCTGGAACATCATCAGCACGACGAACGTCACGATCACGAACGCTTCGATCGCGGCGAACGACGACGCGCTGGTGTTCAAGAGCGACTACGCGCTGGGCGCGAAACTGCCGAACGGGAACGTGACGGTGACGGGTGCGAAGCTGTCGGCGGTCTGCTGCAACGCGCTGATGTTCGGCTCCGAGACGTGCGGCGACTTCACCGGCTACCACTTCTCGGGCATCACGATCACCGGCGCGCACAAGTCCGGCATCGGCATCGTTTCGATGGACGGCGCGAAGATCTCCGACGTCCACTACCGCGACATCACGATGTCCGGGACGTATTCGCCGATCATGATGAAGATCGGCACGCGCAAGCGCTGCGGCAACAACCCGGGGGTCGGCTCGATCAGCGGCATCACGTTCGACAACATCACCGGCACGCACACGGGCAGCAACTTCAGCCCGACGATCTGGGGCGCGGACAGCGGCCACCGGGTCTCCGACGTCACGTTCACCGGCGTGCGGCTGAACGTGCCGGGCGGCAACGGAACGATGGGAACGGGCGTCCCGAGCAACACGGCGACGGACTACAATCCGAAGAGCATCGGCACCCGCCCGGCGTACGGCTGGTACCTGCACTACGCGGCGGGCATCCGCTTCGTGAACAGCTCGGTGGAGTTCGCCAAGGACGACGGCCGCCCGGCGAGCATCGTCAACAACAGCTCCGACATCACGTTCGACCACTTCACGGCGGAGAAGGGCTCGAAGAGCCCGTTCGACATCGGCTTCCAGTCGGTGACGGGCTATTGCGTCAAGGACTCGGCCACCACGTCGGGTGCTGCCCTGCGGATCAACACCTCGAGCTCCACCTCAACCTGCTGACGTCACCGAGGCCCCTTCCCGCAAGCGGGAAGGGGCCTCACCCGTGATCGGAGGGTCGACACGCGTGATTGGAGGGTCATCACCGTGATTGAAGGGTCGACACGGCCGGACTCGCCGGGCCCCGCCGTGTCGACCCTTCAATCACGCGTGTCGACCTCCCGATCACGCGTGCTGCCCCTTCCCGCACACGACGAAGGGGCCCCGGCTGGTTGGCCGGGGCCCCTTCTGCGGCGTCGTGGTGGTCAGTGGGAGTACTGCTCGTTCATGATCAGGAACGCGCCCAGGCCGTGGAAGTCGTTGGTCTTGCGGGCCCGGGCGTAGTAGTACGACAGGTCTCCGACGTTGGTGCCTTCGCAGATGTCCGTGATGTTCGTCAGCCCGTCCGAGCCGAGGGACACCTTCTTCAGCACTCCGGCGTACCCGCGATCCGCCACCGCCTGGTAGGACGCCGGGAGGTAGCCGCGCTGGACGCCGCGGGCCATCGTGAACGTGTACATCGAGGACGCCGACGTCTCCAGCCAGTTCTTCGCGTCGCCGCCGCGGTCGACCACCTGGTACCAGCGGCCCGTCGAGGCGTCCTGGTAGCGCTGGTAACCCGCCGCCAGGAAGCGGATGACGTCGACCAGGGCCGCCCGGCGCGGGTGGTCGGCCGGCAGGACCTCGAGGATGTCGATGGTCGCCATGCCGAACCAGCCGATCGCGCGCGCCCAGTGGTACTTCGAGTGGTGCCCGGATCCGGACGCCCACGACTCCGAGCCGTCCTCGTCGTAGGCGTGGTACAGCAGGCCCTTCGCCGGTTCGCGCAGGTGGCTGAAGTACACGACGATGTTCTTCGCCGCCTCTTCGAAGCAGTAGCCGCCGTCGCCGAACGCCGCGCCGTACAGGGCGAGGAACGGCTGGGCCATGTAGACGCCGTCGCCCCACAGCTGGCCGACCTTGCCGGTCGCGTGGAACATGCCGCCGTCGGACGTGCGGGGGTAGGACGGGAACCGCTTGCGCAGCTGGTCGGCCGCCGTCTTGTACTTCTTGCGGCCCGTCTCGCCGTACAGCAGCGGCAGCATCTGGCACGAGCGCATCGAGTCCAGGTTGGTGAAGCTGTTGGAGATGCCGCTGTCGGTGATGAACCGGTCGTACCAGGCGATGATGTAGTCGAGGTACTTCTTCTCGCCGGTGCGCTTGTAGAAGAGGTACTGCCCGTAGAGGTAGAGGCCCAGGGTGTAGCCCCAGCCGCCGATCTTGTCGGGTGTGTAGCGCTTCATCGTCGAATCGATCACGGCACGTGACCAGTCCGGCGGCGGCGCCGCGCCGCCGATCGGGGGCAGCTGGTCCGCCGCCCGCGCCAGGGGACCCGCCGCGGCGAGTGCGCCCAGGGCGCCGAGCGTGCCGGCCAGGACCGCGCGCCGGGTCGGGCGAAGGGGATGTTCGGACATCGTCGTCCCTTTCGTGCACTGGCCCCGCGACGCGGTGAAAAGGTGGCCGGGATGCCGATCCGCCGTCCGTCGGCATCCCGACCAGCTCTGGGGGGCGCGGCGTGCTGCCCGTGTCGCCGGAGCGATGGTCTGGTGAGCGAAAGCGCTCTCGGGGAAACATCTACTCGCCTCCCGGAGTCGACGTCAAGAGAGATCAGATCTCTTGCGTCATATATCAGATATTTAACCCGAACGGCGGCAACATCGATGTACCGGCCAGCGAAACTCCGCGGAAAGGTCGGATGTAAGTCTTGACCAGCGCTGTTCGTGAGGAGTACACCACCGGGTGGACCAGACCACTGGAGGTCGTCAATGGCAGACAGGTTCCTCCGCAAGGTGCTCGTCGCGTGCGCGGCGGCGCTGGCGGTGTCCGGGCTCATCGCCGCGCCGGCTTCGGCCGATCTGCAGAAACCCTCCCAGCAGTGGCTGCGCGACAGCCAGGCCGGGCTGTTCCTGCACTGGGGCATGCGCACGGCACCCGGCTACACCAGTTGCAGCGCCTGGGAAAAGGCGATCACCGACGGCGGGTGGAGTCCCGCCTACTGGGTCACCGAAGCCGAGAAGCTGCACGCGTCCTACCTCGTGCTCGCCTCCTTCCACAGCCGCCTCGGCTACTCGCGGGCCTGGCCGTCGAAGATCCCCGGCAGCTGCAGCACCAAGCGGGACTTCCTCGGCGAGCTGATCGCCGCCGCGAAGGCCCGCGGGCTCAAGGTCATCCTCTACATGACCAACGACGCCCAGTGGCACGACGAGGGCGGCCACGAGTGGCTCGACTCGGCCGGTTACTCGAAGTACAAGGGCAAGGACGTCGACCTCGACAGCCAGAGCGGCTTCGGCCAGTTCAGCTACGACAACTTCTTCGAGGTCATGAAGAACTACCCGGACCTCGGCGGCTTCTGGATCGACAACGACAACGCCTACTGGGAGTCGCACGACCTCTACCAGCAGATCTACCAGCAGCGCCCGGACTACCTGCTGAGCAACAACAACGAAGACACCCCGATCATGGACACGATCAGCAACGAGCAGAAGACCGGCATGACGCCGTCGTACGACTACCCGCAGGCGACGTACACGGCGATGCCCCGGCTCACCGAGGCGTGCTTCAAGCTCCCCGACACCGGTTCGTGGTGGTACGGCGGCTCGAACCCGCCGGTGAACAAGATGCTCAACCTCGGCCGGCTCATCACGAACTCGGGCTCGTCGATCAAGTCGCTGATGGCGGAAACGGCCATGGTGAACGGCAGGTTCCCGGCGAACCAGGAATCGTTCAACAACTTCGCGAAGACGTACCTGGACGCGATCTGGGAGTCCCTCGGCGGCACCGAAGGCGCCGGGTACATGTACGGCGGCATGCAGCCGGGCTTCTGGAACGACGGCGCCCACGGCGTCATCACCATCAAGGGCGACACGCAGTACGTGCACGTCCTGACCAAGCCGTCGGGGAGCACGCTCAAGATCCGCGACAACGGCTACCGAGTCCGCCGCGTCACGAACCTGCGCACCGGCGCGGCGATCTCGTTCAGTCAGGGCGGCGGCAGCCTGACCCTGACCGGACTGTCCGGCTGGGACGCCTACGACACGGTGTTCAAGGTCGAAACGGCCGGCCGTACCGGCACGTACGACCCGAAGACCGTGACGCTCAAGGCGAGCGCGTCCGCCAGTGGCCACAGTGGACAGGCGGCGAGCGACGGCAGCTACCTGACCTACTTCGACAACAACAAGACGCTCCCGGTCAACCTGGACTACGACCTCGGGGCGGCGAAGAAGGTGCAGTACCTCGGAATCAACCAGCGGGAGGACTCGGTCAGCTACGCCCGGTCGGACAGTGAACAGTCGGCGCGGATCAAGGCGTACAAGGTGTTCGTGTCGAGCGACGGCAAGGACTGGGGCAGCGCGGTGAAGTCCGGGACGCTGCCGAGCCACCGCGGCGTCCAGTTCGTCGACCTCTCCGCGGTGACCGCCCGGTACGTCCGGCTCCAGGTGACGAGCACGTACGCGGCGTCGAGCGACAGTTCGCGCTACAAGCGGCTGCGGATCGACGAGACCTGGGTGGGCTCGGACTACGCAACCGCGGCGGGCTGAGCCGGACAGACCGCCCAGCCGCCCCCGAACGCGGCTGGGCGGCCCGTTCCTCAGGTCCGCTCGGCCAGCAGGTCCACGGTCAGCGCCGCGGTCCAGCTGAACGAGCGGGTGCCGTGCCCGGCCCCGGTCAGCGGGTCGACGTACTCGGCGAAGCCGGTCTGCGCGGCCGTCTCGACGAGGTCCTCGCGCAGCCGGGCGGCGAGGGCGGACTCGCCGTGACGCAGCAGGCCCTGCCGGACCAGCCAGCCGACGTTGAACCAGGACGGCCCGCGCCAGTAGCGGCCCGGGTCGAAGCCCGGCGCGGTCAGGTCGTAGCTCGGGACGCCGTGCACCCGGCCGAGCCGGAAGCGCGGGCCGGTCGCCGTCTCCAGCAGGGCCGGGGCGACCGCCAGGTCCGGCAGCACGAGCGGCAGCAGGCCCGCGCACGTGTATTCGCGGATCAGCGAGCCGGTGCGGACGTCCCGGGCGAAGAAGAAGCCGTCGTCCCACAACGTTTCCTGCAACGCCTTTTCGAGGCGGGCCGCGGCTTCCCGGTGCGCGCCCGAAGGCAGGCCGAGTTCCTCGGCGATCTCGGCCAGCGCCAGCTCGGCGTCGGCCAGCAGGGCGTTGAAGCCGGGATCTTCCACGACGAACTCGCCGGCGTCGGAGTAGCCGCTGTCCCGGTAGGCGGCGGCGAGCCGGACGTACCGGCCGTAGTCGTCGTCGCTCGGCCGGTCGCCGGCCTCGCCGTGCTCGAGGTCGCGGCGGACGAACCCGGTGGCGAGCGGGACCCGGGACAGGGGCTCGTCCCAGGCCGGGCTGTTGTCCATGCCGGACTCCCACGGGTGCACGATCGCCACCAGCCCGCGCCCGCCCGCGTCGCGGCCGGTCCGCAGGTAGTCGTGCCAGGCCACCAGCTTCGGGTACAGCGCGGCGAGGAACTCCCGATCGGGCGCGGTCTCGTGCACCGCGAGCACCGCGCGGGCGTGCACCGGCGGCTGGACCAGGCCCGACGTCCGCCCGGCCTGCCAGAACGACGGCCCGGGGAAGTACGCCTCGGGCGGTGTCCCCGGATCGAACACGATGTGCGGGACGCGGCCGTCGGCCCACTGCGCTTCGAACAGCGTCACCAGCTCGCGCCGCGCGCGCTCGGGGGAGAGGTGGCGCAGGCCGAGGGTGATGAAAGCGGAGTCCCAGCTCCACTGGTGCGGGTAGAGCCCGCGTGAGGGCACGGTCGACGCGCCCAGCCAGTTGCCCGCCAGGACCTCGGCCGCACGCCCCCATGTTACGTTCATATGTCCAATCTATCTCCGACTTGTGTCTTGTCAATGGACAAAAGTCCGAAGGGGGCCGCGGGATGACCAGCGCCGGCGAGCTGTTGCGGCTGGTCCGGACGGGGGAGGCGACCACGCGGAAGGCCCTGCAGGGACGCAGCGGGCTGTCGCGTTCGACGCTGACCGCGCGCCTGGACCGGCTCCAGGCGGCCGGGCTGCTCGCCGAGGGCGGTCAGGAGGACTCCACCGGCGGCCGCCCCGCGCGGCAGCTGCGGTTCGACGAGCAGCACGCCGTCGTCCTCGCCGCGAGCGTCGACACGACGCACGCCGAGGCGGCCGTCACCGACCTGGCCGGGCGGGTCCTGGCCCGCCGCGCGGGGGAGCTGCGCGTCGCCGACGGCCCGGAGCCGGTGCTCGACCGGATCGCGGAGTGGTTCGAGAAGCTGCGGGCGTCGGTGGACCGGCCGGTGTGCGGCGTGGGTGTTTCGGTGCCGGGCCCGGTGGAGCCCGGTCGTGCCCGGGTGACGCAGCCGCCGATCATGCCGGGCTGGGACGGCTACCCGATCGACCACCACCTGGGCGCGCGGTTCGGCGCCCCGGTGCTGGTGGACAACGACGCGAACCTGATGGCGCTGGGCGAGCACCGCGCCCGCTACCCGGACTCGGCGGCCCTGGTCGTCGTGAAGGTGTCGACCGGCATCGGCGCCGGCCTGGTCCTCGGCGGCGAGGTGTACCGCGGGATCGACGGCGGCGCGGGCGACATCGGCCACATCCGCCTCCCGGAGCACCCGGAGGCGCAGTGCCTGTGCGGTTCCCACGGCTGCCTGGCGGCCGTCGCCGGCGGCGGGGCGCTGGCGGCCCGCTTGACGGAGCTGGGCCTGCCGACGGCGTCGGGTTCGGGGGTCCGCGACCGGATCGCGGCGGGCGAGCCGGCCGCCATCCGGCTCGCCGAAGTGGCGGGCCGCCAGGTGGGGGAGGTGCTGGCGACGCTGGTGTGCGTGGTCAACCCGGGAGTGGTGGTGATCGCGGGGGACCTCGCGGAGCCGCACTTCGTGGCGGGTGTCCGCGAGGTGCTGTACCGGAGGGCGCTGCCCCGGGCGACGCAGAACCTGCGCGTGGAAATCGGCGGCCGCGGCGAAGGAATGGCACTGGCCGGCGCGGTCGCGATGGTCGTCGACGCGGTGTTCGCCCCCGCGGAGGTGGACCGGCGGCTGGCGTGACGGCCGAACTGCCGTCACCGCCGGACTGTCCCGAGTGGACGGAGCAACCTACTTTGGTAGGTGGCGCCCGCCCGGGTCGCGTGGTCCGCAGCCCCGGCACGAATCGGACCAACCGCGCATCGAACACCATTCCTCGCGTTTTCGCCGCGACAAATCGGATTTCCGTACCACCGTCAACGCCCGGCGAATTCCTGGCCAGATAACGGTTCCGCAAGCACTTCCGCGCGAGTGGAACACCGATCTAGTCTCACCCGGTGTTCCAAGGCCCATTTTCTGGGGGCCGCATTCGAAGAGGGAGATTTCTGTGCGAAGAAGCTCCACCCTGCTCCTTTCGCTCGCGGTGGTGGGTGGCCTGACCGGCACCCTGCCGGCGACGGCGTCCGCGCAGGGGCGTCAGGACATCCCGCAGTCCCACCCGTTGTGGGCGAACGCGCAGGCGAAGGTCGCCGACACGGCGCCCGCCGCGAAGCTGAGCTTCCGGGTCTACCTGAACCAGCGCGACAACGCCGGTGCCGAGGCGCTGGCCCAGGCCGTTTCCGACCCGGACAGCAAGGCCTACCGCCAGTACCTGAGCCCAGACCAGGTGCGTGACCGCTTCGCGGCCAGTGACGCGACGGTGAACGCCGTCAAGGCGTGGCTGACCGGCAGCGGCTTCAGCATCGGCGAGATCCCGTCGAACAAGGCGTACGTCGAGGCCACCGGCACCGCGGCCCAGACGGAGAACGCGTTCGCCGTCGACCTCGGCAAGTACCGGGTCAAGGGCCAGACGCTGCGCGCCGCCGACAAGAACCTGTCGGTGCCGGCGAACCTGGCCGGGGACGTGCTCGGCGTGGTCGGCGTCGACCAGGCGACCAACCTGTTCAAGCCGGACCACGCGACCGGCTCCGGCACGCCGTCGGACGTCGCGCCCGGGCCCGGGTTCCGCAACGCGCCGCCGTGCAGCGCCTACTACGGCGAGAAGATCGACACCACCGATCCCGCCTACAACGGCAAGCAGCTGCCGTACGCCCCCTGCGGCTACACCCCGGCGCAGCTGCGGTCGGCCTACGGCATCGACAAGGTCGGCGCCGACGGCAAGGGCACCACGATCGCCATCGTGGACGCCTTCGCCTCGCCGACCATCTACGCCGACGCGAGCACGTACGCCAAGAAGAACGACCCGGCGCACCCGCTCAAGCAGAGCCAGTTCAAGCAGCACGTCTTCCCGGCGAACCCGGTCCTCGAGCCGCCGGACCAGTGCGACGCGGCCGGCTGGTACGGCGAGGAGACCCTCGACGTCGAGGCCGCGCACGGCCTCGCACCGGGTGCGGACATCCTCTACGTCGGCGGCGAATCCTGCGAGGACAACGCCCTCGACGTGGCGCTGAACTACGTGATCGCCGGCCACAAGGCCGACATCGTGTCGAACTCCTACGGCGACACCGGCGAGGACATCCCGGCCGACGAGGTCAAGGTGTTCAACCAGATCTCGCTGCAGGCGGTCCTCGAGGGCATCGGCGTCTACTTCTCCTCGGGCGACAACGGTGACGAGGTCGCGCGCCTCGGCACGCCGTCGCCGGACTTCTCCGCCTCGGCGCCGTGGATCACCGCGGTCGGCGGCACGTCCATCGCCATCGGCAAGGACGGCAAGAGGATCTTCGAGACCGGCTGGGAGACCAGCAAGTCGACGCTGACCAACGGCGTCTACGGCCCGGCCGCCTACACCAGCGGTTCCGGCGGTGGCACGAGCCGGCTGTTCGCGCAGCCCTTCTACCAGAAGGGTGTCGTGTCGGACGCGCTGGCGAAGAAGAACCAGACCGGCAACAACAAGGGCCGCGTGGTCCCGGACATCTCCGCGGTCGGCGACCCGAACACCGGTTTCCTGGTCGGCCAGACGCAGACCTTCCCGGAGGGTGCGCACTACGACCAGTACCGGATCGGCGGCACGAGCCTCGCGTCGCCGGTGTTCGCCGGCATCATGGCGGTGGCCGACAGCTTCGACCACTTCCACCACGGCTTCATCAACCCGGTGATCTACAAGCTGACGTCCCGCACGCCGGCGATCACCGACGTGAAGCACGTGGACGCCGCGGTGGCTCGCGTCGACTACGCGAACTCGGTCGACGCCTCGGACGGCCTGCTCCGCTCGGTCCGCACGCTGGACTACCAGGGCCTGACCATCCACACCACCCCCGGCTACGACGACGTGACGGGGCTCGGCACGCCGAACGGCCTGCTGTTCCTGCTGCTCGTCTAGGTGTGATGTCCAGGGAGGTTGGTCAGCCGGGTGACCGGCGGCTTGCCGCCGGTTGAGCTGTGGGGTCGATGGTGATTGTAGAAGTGCAGCC